>NZ_DKSQ01000108.1:0-24013 GCF_002472765.1 Empedobacter sp. UBA7252 | reverse complement strand
TCGAATCCAGTAGGGACCACAACAGAACTTCTTTCAAGAAATTGAAAGGAGTTTTTTATTTATTATTTTTTGTAATTTTATATAAATCAATTCTTATGAAAATTACAAAACTAGTATTACCATTATTTCTTTTACTTTCATGTTTCACTTTCTCCCAACAAAAAAGAAAACAACTTTACCTCCACCTAAAATAAAGAAAGTTCCACCTTTACCAGCTCCTCCAAAAGCTAAATTATACGAGCCAACTTTTGACAACGAATACTTTATTTGGAAACTAGAAAAAGACACGTTATTACCTGCTGAATCCCCTTATGAAATAGTTTTACAAGTCAATGATTACTCAGCTTTTATGAGAATAAATAGTTACCCAGAAGAAACTGAATATAAATCAAAAGTAGTATCCATTAAAAATGGTGATATTATCTCTAGAACAATATTAATGCAGGCTAATAATTATGACGTTGAAATAAAAAATAATATTCTAGAACTGAAAAATCGGAAAACGAATGAAGTTGTAAAGTTTAAAATTATAAAAAAGAGTGGAAAAATTATACAGTTACAAGATCTTAACTCTAAATTAATCTTTACAAAAGATGATAAATACGAATATTACGCTCCGCCTTCTTTGTAACTATAAAAAACTCCGATAACAAACTTCCTTCATTTAACTTGTTCTGAATTGATTAATAGTTGATTTTTCATTTCTTCATTAATATTAAAGATTGTTTTGTAGACCAAAAGGATTATATTACGATTAAATCATTCGTATTATTTTGCTTTATTGCTACGAATATTTCTAAAATATCATTTTGAATATCAATAGAACCTTTATTAACGATTGAAATTATATCGTCTAAAGAAATACTTTTATTTATAAAACTCTCGTCATAAGAACAGCTTTTGACATGATAGATTGCAACATATTTAGATAAATCATTCATGTCACAACTTTCAGTCAAAAGATTAAACCAACTATTCATCAAAATCAATTCTTGTACAAATAAATATAATAAAAAATCCCTCAGCGCTTGAACTGAGGGATTATCTTTTTAAAATCTTAATCTTACACCATTTTCGGTTGTAAATGCTTTTTTACGGAAAAGAAACAAAGTAAGTCCTCCAATAAAAATAGCCGAATCTGCGATATTAAATACAGGCTGAAAGAACTTATAATGTTGTCCGCCTATAATTGGAATCCAAGAAGGCCAATCGAACTCCACAATTGGGAAATAAAGCATATCTACGACACAGCCTGTAAACCAACCAGAATAACCAGCAAAGTTTGCTTGTGCGACACCTTGATATCCTACCCAATCCTGAAACATTTCATTGTAAGTAGTTCCTTTATCGAAAATAACGCCATAAAAAATTCCATCAAGTACATTCCCTATTGCACCTGCCAAAACAAGCGCAATCGGAATGATAAAGAAGTTATTATTTAGTTTTTTCGACCATGCATTAATATAGTAGATAATCATTCCGATTAAAGCAATTCGTAAAAGTGATAAAACTATTTTTCCTGTTTCTCCTCCGAAATGCATTCCATATGCCATTCCAGGATTTTCTACAAATGCTATTTTAAACCAACCCAAAACATCTACGTCTTCACCTAAAAAAAAGTGTGTTTTTACGTAAAATTTTGAAATTTGATCAATGATTAAAACCAAAATGGTAATGAGTACTACTTTTTTCAAAATACTTGATTAACGTTGCATATTTTTAGCTTCGATGCTTAATGTTGCATGCGGAACTAATTTCAAACGATCTTTGTTAATTAATTTTCCTGTTACACGGCAAATACCGTATGTTTTGTTCGAAATACGTAACAATGCATTTTTCAAATCACGGATAAATTTATCTTGGCGTGCTGCTAATTGTGCATTTTGTTCTTTCGACATGGTTTCAGAACCTTCCTCAAACGCCTTGAACGTTGGAGACGTATCGTCAGTACCATTGTTACTATCGTTCGTGTAAGCTTCTTTCAATAATTCGTAATCTTTTATCGCTTGATCTAATTTGTCTTGAATTATTGCTCTAAACTCTTCCAACTCTGCATCAGAGTACCTTACTTTTTCATCTGTTGTTGCCATACGCTTACAGTTTTGTAATCGCAATTTGCGTCATCAATCCATTAATTTCAACCTCTGCCCCATTTGCAACTAGGTCTTGTAAAACAAGATCTTCGGCTAATGTCTCAGAACAAATGTAATCTTTGTTTTGCTCGACTGCATTTACGATTGATTCATCATTTTTTAAGTTAAGTATAATTTTGTCGGTTACTTCTAGTCCGGTTTCTTTACGTATATTTTGAATTCTATTTACCAATTCACGTGCAACACCTTCATTAATTAACTCTTCTGTCAATTGTAAATCAAGTGCTACTGTCAATGTAGAATTAGAAGCAACAGTCCATCCTGGGATGTCTTTTGTAGCGATTTCAAAATCTTCTAAATCTAAAGTTAATGTTTTGTTGTCAATTAACAAATCTATTTTACCTGATTGCTCTAATTTAACAATTTCTTCATTCGTCAATTCTGCTGTAGCAGCCGAAATAGCTTTCATTTCTTTACCATATTTTGGACCTAAAGTCTTGAAATTAGGTTTAATAGATTTTACTAAAAGATTTGATGCTTCTTCGTTTGTTAAAAGTTGAATTTCTTTAACGTTAACTTCTTGTTTCAATAATTCTGATACAGCTTCCAAATTAGCTTTCATCGTATCATTCAATACAGGAATCATTACTTTTTGTAATGGTTGACGTACTTTGTTATCACTCAATTTACGAAGTGATAAAATCATACTTGTCGCCGTTTGTGCTAAATGCGTTTGTTCTTCTAATTCGGTTTTAATCAATGATTCGTCTGCAACGGGGAAATCTGCTAAATGCACAGATTCTGCAGGATTTTTACCTGTAGCTGCATTCAAATCTTTGTACAAACGATCCATGAAGAATGGTGCGATTGGCGAACCTAAAATAGAAACAGTTTCTAAAACTTTGTACAATGTTTGGTAAGCTGCAATTTTATCTTTCGAATAATCACCTCTCCAAAAACGTCTTCTTGATAAACGTACGTGCCAATTTGATAAATTATCAATTACAAATTCTTGAATAGCACGAGCCGCTTTTGTTGGTTCATAATCTGTTAAAAAGGCATCAACTTTTTTCGTTAATGTATTCAATTCAGAAATAATCCATTGATCTAATTCAGCTCTTTCATTTACAGGAATTTCTTCTTCTTCAAATGTAAATCCGTCCACATTCGCGTATAATGCGAAGAATGAATAGGTATTATATAATGTTCCGAAGAATTTACGACGAACTTCGTCCACTCCAGCAATATCAAATTTTAAGTTTTCCCAAGGTTGCGCATTCGCAATCATGTACCAACGTGTTGCATCAGGACCATAAGTTGCCAATGTATCGAATGGATCGACAGCATTCCCCAAACGTTTTGACATTTTTTGACCATTTTTGTCTAATACCAATCCGTTTGACATTACATTTTTATATGCTTTCGAATCAAAAACTAATGTTCCGATTGCGTGTAATGTATAGAACCAACCACGTGTTTGATCGACACCTTCTGCAATAAAATCAGCTGGATACATTGTTCCATTATCAATCAATTCTTTATTTTCGAATGGATAGTGAACTTGCGCATAAGGCATTGCTCCAGAATCAAACCAAACGTCAATCAAATCCGCTTCGCGTTTCATTGGTTTTCCTGATTCAGAAACTAATGTAATTTCATCTACTACATTTTTGTGTAAGTCGATTAAATCATAGTTTTCTTCTGTCATATTTCCAACTTCGAAATTTTGGAAAGGATTAGAAGTCATTACGCCTGTCGCAATTGATTTTTCAATTTCAGCAACTAATTCTTCTACGGAACCAATTACTGTAACTTCATCCCCTTCTTCAGTTCTCCATATTGGCAATGGAATTCCCCAATAACGAGAACGAGATAAATTCCAATCATTGGCATTTTCTAACCAGTTTCCGAAACGTCCTTCTCCAGTCGCTTTAGGCTTCCAATTGATTTCTTTATTCAATTCAACCATACGGTCTTTCACATCCGTTACCTTGATAAACCAAGAATCTAATGGATAATATAAAATAGGTTTGTCTGTTCTCCAACAATGTGGGTAACTGTGTTTATATTTCTCTACTTTGAAGGCTTTGTTTTGCTCTTTTAATAAAATCGCGATTTCTACATCAACCGATTTTTCAGGAGCAGTTCCATCATCGTAATATTCATTTTTTACATATTTACCTCCATAACCTTCTGGTAAATCAGCCACAAAACGACCTTGTAAATCTACTAAAGGAACAGCATTTCCATGCGTATCTAATACCAACATTGGTGGAACACCAGCTTCTTTTGCAACACGCGCATCATCCGCACCAAAAGTAGGCGCAGTATGTACGATACCTGTACCATCTTCTGTTGTTACGAAATCTCCAGGAATTACTTGGAAAGCATTCTCTGCATTTTCGTAAGGCAACGCCCAAGGTAATAGTTGCTCATAACGAGTTCCAACAAAATCAGCACCTTTGTATTCTCCTACAATTCTATAAGGAATTGTCTTATTTCCTGCCGCATAAACTTTAAAATCTTCTTCTGTTTCTGCTAAGAAATATGGTTTACCGAATTGTTTAGCAACCAATGGTTTTCCTAAAATTACGCGAATTGGCTCGAATGTATATTGATTGAATGTTTCAACTACAACATAATCGATATCTGGACCAACTGTTAACGCTGTATTTGATGGCAACGTCCAAGGTGTTGTTGTCCAAGCTAAGAAATACACATCTCCATCAAAATCATTGAATAAATCTGTAGAATCTTTGTTTACTTTAAATTGAGCAACAATCGTTGTATCTGTAACATCTTGATAAGTTCCTGGTTGATTTAACTCGTGTGAAGATAAACCTGTACCAGCTTTAGGAGAATATGGTTGAATTGTATAACCTTTGTACAACAAATCTTTGTTATAAATTTGCTTCAACAACCACCAAACAGACTCCATATATTTTGGTTTATACGTGATATATGGATCTTCCATATCCACCCAATAACCCATTTTTTCAGTCAAATCATTCCACAAATCTGTGTAACGCATTACTGTACGTTTACAAGCTTCGTTATATTCTTCAATTGAAATTTTAGTTCCAATATCTTCTTTGGTAATTCCTAATTCTTTCTCAGTTCCCAATTCTACTGGTAAACCATGCGTATCCCAACCCGCTTTACGAAAAACTTGTTTTCCTTTCAAGGTTTGGTAACGACAAAATATATCTTTGATAGAACGTGCTAAAACGTGGTGAATCCCTGGCTTTCCGTTTGCAGAAGGAGGACCTTCATAGAACACAAAAGATGGATTTCCATCACGCGTAGAAATACTTTTTTCGAAAACATTATTTTGTTTCCATTCTTCTAACGTTTCTTTTGAGACTTGTACCAAGTCTAAGTGCTTATATTCTCTAAACTTTTTTGCCATCGAATTCTTTCTTATTTCTTCTAAATCAAGGAGTGCGAATATAAGAAATTTTTACATATTTTTATTGTTATAGAAACGAAAATCATATTAATAATTGCTTAAATTTATACCAATATTATAGATTTAACAATTCTTGAATAAAAATCAGATGATTTCAGATTTAATTCAGGATTAAACAAATAATTAACAACAATTTTTAAAGATATTTTTTCGATGAAAAAAGGCTTCAAATATTACTCAATTCTATTTCTAATTTTGCTTTTTGCAAGTTGTTCCAAAAACGAAGATTATACGGTTTTGATTCCTACAGATGTAGATTTTGTTGCGTTGATAAATCCAAAATCAATTGCAGAAAAAGGTAATTTTCAGAAATTAGAACAATATAAAATTTATCAATTAGCCGAAGGCGAACTTAAAAATCAAGATCCAACTTTTGATCAATTATTAAATGATATCAAAAACAATCCGACTTCAGCAGGCATAGATATTATCAGCCCTATTTACATTTTTGGACAAAAAATTAATGAAAAAAATATGGTTGCGTTGATTACAAATATGCGTGACAAAGATCAATTTGAAAAACATTTATCAACCATTTACAAAGGTTTATACAAAAAAGATATTTCGTTTGAAAAGAAAGATGGTTTTACAACAATTTCTGGATTCAATAAACCGTTTATGGCTTGGAACAAATCTCAATTTTTATTGATTGTTTCTGAATTTGGTGTTGGAGAAAAAGCGATTCAAGATTATTTCGCGAAAATTATCAACGACAAACATTCACTTGCGAAAGAAAATAACAGCTTTGGAGATTTTGTTAAAAACTCGCAGGATATCAACATTTGGTACACTGGAAATTTCTTGAAAAACTTCTCGAAACATGAAAGTTCTGAAAAGAAAAACCTTGATTTCACAAAAAGTTCTTGGGTCAATTTTATTTCATTTACTTCGGACGGAATTAGTTTTACACAGAAATTTCATCCAGATGCGATTACAAAAGTTAAATTACAAAAACATCCGATGTGGAAATCAAAAATCAATACTGATTTTTTCAAGTATTTTCCTGCGCAAAGTTACATGAACATTGGACTTGGAATTTATCCTGCCAACACGCGTTATGTGTTCGAAAATCAGAATTTCTTGACTACTTTTTTAGAACAATATGAAATTGATTTGAACAAATTAGAACAAAGTTTTGAAGGCGAAGCTTTGTTTAGTGTATATGATTTTGAGATCGGAAAAGCATTTAATCCAAATGACTTTTTTGGGAAGAAAGAAGCTTTTATCAAGCAAGTTGTTTATCCTCAATTTGTTTTGGGAGGAAAAATGAAAAACGATCTTTTCTTCAACGAATTTATTAAATCTCATCAAGAAAATATTCAGAAAATTGGACCTTATTACATGTTACCAATTTCGACAAATATGAAGATTTATATGACATACAAAAACAATTTGATGTACATCACAAATAATCAATCGATTATGAATCAATATTTGAACAAAATGGTAAGTTCTTCAAATTTTGTCACAACAGGATACGCTACAAACGCTTCAAATCCAATGTTTGGTTACGTGAATCTAAATTTTGATCAATATCCAAAAGAAGTTCAAAAATATATTTATCAACAAATTCCGTTCGGAAACACGAAAGAAATGCAAACGGTTTTATCTTATTTTGATCACATCGATTACCGCGTTTCGAATGAATACACAAAAACAGGAAAAATACATATGAAAAAGACGGATAAAAATAGTTTGGAAGTGATTTTCTTACTTTTGGACCAAGCTTATTCACTATTTTTCAATCAAGCTGCACAACAAAATGGAAATTAAAATCAGTCAACTTGTTCCGCATCCTTTGAAAGAATTTGGGTTCGAACAATCTGAAATTTGGAAAAATACATACACTTTTTCAAGCGGAAATATTTATCAAATCGTTGCACATTCTGGTGTTGGAAAATCGACGTTGATTAATATTTTGTACGGTGATAGAAAAGATTATGACGGAGAAGTTTTGTTTGATGGACAAAATATTAAGAATTATTCTTTGAATGATTGGACAAAAATTAGACGCGAAAAAATTGCGTATGTTTTTCAAGGTTTACATTTGTTTGAAGAATTAACTTTGATGGAAAATATCCAATTAAAAAATGTATTAACACAACATCAATCCGAAAATCAAATTATTGAATGGATTGAAAAAGTTGGTTTAAAAAGTCATTTACATCAAAAAGCGATTCATCTTTCTTATGGTCAACGTCAACGAATTGCGGTGATTCGCGCACTTTGTCAACCATTTGATTTTCTACTTTTGGACGAACCTTTTAGTCATTTAGATGAAGTGAATCAACAACTTTTGATTGATTTGGTTACCAAAGAAGCTGCAAAAAATAACGCTGGAATTATTTTTACAAGCTTACACGAAATTCACGATAAACGCCTTACAAATGTCATTCAACTCTAAAACTTTAATTGAAAAATTGGTTCGTAAAAACCTAAGTTTCTTGCGAATTACAACCTTTTGTTTTTTCTCAATCATCGGATTTTTCATCTTGATTTTGGCTGGAACAATTTATTTGGATTATGCTAAAAATTTTGGAGAAGACAGTTCAGTTTGGAAAGCGAATTATGTGGTTTTGAATAAAAAAATATCGTCTTTACAAACGTTGACTGGAGAAAAACCAAGTTTTAGTGAAAATGAAATTAACGATTTGAAATCGCAAAATTTTGTTGCGAAAGTTGGAACATTCAAAAGCAGTCAATTTCCTGTAAAACTGCAAGTTGGTGGAGTTGCTGGAATTGGTGGTTTTTCGACTGATTTATTTTTTGAATCTGTTCCAGAAGATTTTATTGATGTAAAAGAATCTGATTGGAAATGGCAAGAAGGACAAGATTTTATCCCGATTATTATCCCGAAAAGTTATTTGAATTTGTACAATTTCGGTTTTGCAACAAGTCAAGGTTTACCACAGGTTTCGGAAGGATTATTTACTAAAATTCCTTTTCAATTGATTTTAGGAAAAGGAGAAAATCAGAAAGTATATCAAGCAAGAATTGTCGATTTTACCACAAAAATTAATACGATTTTAGTTCCCGAAAACTTTTTGGAATGGGCAAATCATAATTATGCGCCTCAAAAAAATACAGAACCTTCGCGAATTGTTGTTGAAACGAAATCTCAAGGAGATGAAAATGCTTCGACTTATTTTGAGCAACAAAATTATGATATCAACAAAGACGAATTGAAAAATAATGAACTGACGTATTATCTAAAATTAGCTTTTTCGTTGGTTTTATTTATTGGATTAATCATTGTTTTTGCAGCAATTTGGTTGATGATTATCAATTTTCAATTGATGATTGAAAAGAATAAACACAAAACGAAAGATTTATTTTTGATTGGATACAACATCAATCAATTAGCTCGTCCGTATCTTAAATTTTCGATTATATTTATGTTATTCAGTTATATAATTTCTATTCCATTAGTTTATTTTGTTTTAGATATCATCAAAGAAAAAGTCGGAAAATTTATGGCAACAGAAACTTCGCATGTTTGGGAAGTAATTGGTTTTGGATTAATCATCGTGATCATTTTATTCATCATTAATAAAATAATTTTGACACAATCGATCAAAAAAATTGCGTTGAAAGATTAATGCTAAATTTTATAAAGACATAAAAAAGGATTCTGATAAACTCAGAATCCTTTTTATTTATACTTAAATATTCTCGATTAGAACGAATATCCAACTCCTACAGAAAACGAATGATTTTTCACATCACCAACTTCTACATTGTTGTTGTTTTTATTATCTCCTATTTTAGTTAATCCCATATAGTATCTCGCTCCAACATTGATATTATCTGTTACATTATATCCCAAACCAAAGTTAACACCGAAATCAAAATCTTTTACATTATCTTTAATGTCAGTTTTTTCTTCCGTATTGTACACCGTGTTGTTTACATAAGTACTAACTTGCGTTTTATTACTCGCATATACATTGTATCCAAATTGAGGTCCAGCTTCTACATTGAAACGCGATGCTCCTGGATAATATTTGAACATTACTGGAACTTGAATATAATCTAAGGTTGTTTTATTTTTAGTTTTTACCGTTGTATTCCCAACTTCTGTTACTTCATCTTTCAACTTTCCTCCTATTCGAGCAAAATTAACCTCTGGTTGAACTGCAAAACGTTCTGTTAATGGAAAATGACCGTAAAGACCTGCGCTAAAACCTACTTTATAATCATTATCTTTCACATCTTTTCCATTAAATGAAGACATATTTACACTTGATTTAATACCAAATTGTGCAGATGTTGTTTTTTCTTGTGCGCTCAAACTAACAACTCCTAACATTGCAGCAGCAATAAAAAATAATTTTTTCATCTTTTTAAATTTTATAGTTCTAATTATGATGTATTCATAATTTCAAGTGCTGTGCCAAATAATGTCAAAAACAATATTTAAACACACAAGTTATTGATATGTTTATTTTTACATCATTTATTTTAACATAATTCTAATCTTCAAAAACAAAAAAGCTACATCTTTCGATGTAGCTTTTATCAATTATAAGTGGTCTATATTAGAATTTGTAAGCAAAACCAACAGATACTGCATTATATTTCCAATCTACAGTGTTATTATTTTCTGGACCAGCAGAAATTCCTTTATACCCTGCATATAAATCCCATGTTGAAGCAGAATAGCCAATTTTAGGCTGCCAAAATAAACCTCCTTCATAACCGTCAGTTGTAGCGAAAGCATAACCTAAATCAGCACCTACAAATAAATTATTTCCAAACTCGTATTTAGCTGTTGCTGCTAATGGAATAAATCCAACATCATCTTTTTCAGCTACAACTACATTATTAATTTTATACTCTTTTCCAATAAAATGATCATAACCTACTTTAGCACCTAATTTAAAGTTATTTGCAATAGGATGTAAATAAGCTAAATCTACTCCGATATTAAATGAAGATACATCTGCTGTCTCTCCTACTGGAATACCTACGTGAACTGTACCTTCTACTCCTGACGTTTGTGCTGAAACTCCTACCATACCTGCTACTGCGAAAGCAGCTGTTAATAATACTTTTTTCATTTTTATAATGTTTTAAAATATTTACAATTTTGTTAAACTTATTTGCATAATTTCAATTAATGTGCCAAAGTTAAAAACTAGATAATTATAAAAAATACTAAAATTAACAATAACCTAATATTCAGAACTTTATTTCACAAAAAAAGCTCCAAAATAATTTTTGGAGCTTTTCTGTGTTTATTGATTTGACTTATTGTCCGACCATTTTGTATAAAATATTCTGCTGTTGTTTTGCATAATTGGTATCAATTTCTGCAGCTACACCAATCATTTCGTCTAAATAATTAAACTGATTCATGATTTTTGCTTGATCAGCTGCGTCAACTTTTCCATCTGCCACAACTTCTTTATATAAGGTTTCGAATTTCTTCAAAACAGGATTATAAGCAGATTCGAAAACTTTCAATGCTTTTTCTTTATCACCTCTTTCACCTAAAGCGGAAGCTTCGTTGTAGATTGACATCATCAAATCGTTTTTTGCTGAAGCTAAATCAGATCCAACCGAATAACCTTTTCCAGAAGGCAGTGACTCGAAGAAGGCGATTTTCGCATTGGCTTGTTTACGAACATGTGCAAACAATTCTTGCGCTTTTTTATCCTCTCCAGCTTTCAAATAAATTCCGGCAATTCTACTTACTCCATAACCAATGTCGTATTTCGCTAAAGCAGGAATTTCTAACATCACTTTGTCTAAAACTGCAATCGCTTCTTTTTTGCGTCCAGCATTCAATAAATCATCTGCCAAACGAACAGCAGTATTTCTATAAGAAGATGTATAGTTACGCTCTGTCAAACTAAATGACGCATCAGGATTATTGTATCCAGACCATTTGTAAGAATTGAATGTTCTTAACAACATATCATTATCAGAAGCTCCAATAATTCCTCCTTTACCAAAAGGGGTATAAATCGGAACTAATTTATAACTCATTCCAGCATTCAATAAATAATCATTCATGTAGAATGTATTTTCTGGATCAGAAATTCCTCCACCACTAAAGTAAATAGGACGATCCCAATTGTATTTCGCCATCATTGACAACAACAATAAATTGTTTTTGAACAAACTTGATGCTTTGATATTAATTGTGATTGAATCAACCATTTTATCGGCATCTTTTGCACTTACAATTCCATATTTTAGCGCGTTTGCTTTATTTACAGGAACTACAATTTTAGAAACAGGTAAATAATTTGCTCCACCAATTGGATAACCAAAATAATCTGCTAAAGCTTGTTTTTCTGGTGATTTATTATCTAAAATAAAATCCATCGCTTCTTTAGCGGTCATACTATCTGTTGTGATATATTTTTGTAAAGGTTTTAAACTTTTATAAACTGACATCACTTGGTTTGGATCAATTTCAGGATCAGATAAATATTGAGCAACTTGCTCGATTGGCATTTGACTTAACGTTTCTAATGTTTGATTAGATCCTGGTTTGATGAAACCATTTATTTGATCAAAAATATTTTTAATTGAACCTCCAACCACAAAAATTTGATCGTTAGTTCCAGATTGATAATCTTTCGGTTTCAAATCACTTGGAAGTGGTGCTGCATTGTACGTTCTGCGTAATAATTGCTCTAAATTCCATGGAGAAGCAGCCAACGTTAAATTCGCAATTTTTACATCATCACGGAAATTTTCGGTTTCTTGTAATCCCCAAAGTGGATAAGTATCATTGTCACCATAGACAAAAAGAATAGCGTTTTTATCGAGCGGATTCAGATAATTGTACGCCAAAGAATAAGCTACAGAACGCTCTGAACGATCGTGATCGTCCCAGTTTTGAGCTCCCATTAAAATTGGAATACCAGCTAAAATAACAGTCGTTCCAATTGCTAAAGACGGTTTCAATTCTTTCTTCATAAATTTTTGAAGTAATAAATAAACTCCTTGCACACCCAATCCTGCCCAAATCGCAAATGCATAGAAACAGCTTACCAATGCATAATCACGTTCACGAGGCTCGAAAGGTTTTACAGATGTATAAAAGATGATTCCGACACTTGTTAAAATAAACAATGACAACAATGACCACCAGTTGACAAAATTTCTGTTTAATTGTGTAAATAATCCGATTAAACCTAAGAATAATGGTAACATGAAATACACATTTGTTCCATCATTTCTATATTCATCTGGTAATTTTGATTGATCTCCTAAACGTGGATTATCAATAAATGGAATTCCTGAAATCCAGTTACCTTTTGTAATCTCGAAATTACCTTCTAAATCGTTTTGACGACCAGAGAAATTCCACATAAAGTAACGGATAAACATATAGTTGATTTGGTAATCAATAAAGTAATTAAATTGTTCACCAAATGTAGGTGGTTCGATATCTAAAATCTCACCATATTTCTTAAGTTCTGCAACTTTTAATTGTCTGTTTTGACGTTTCTCTACTAATTGCGCGTACATTTGTTGCGCTTCTTTATCCCCCGCATATTGTGCATTCAAAGAGAATTTTGGAAAAGCATAAACTGCTGCATAATTCTCCATTACACCTGGGTCAGGACTGAACATTTTAGGGAAAAACTTCACATATTTATCTTCGTATGTATAATCTAAACGATCCGAAACTTTCAAATATTTTCCTGTACGTTTATCCTTAATATATTCAGAACTACGAACTGTACTTTCTGGCGCTCCATTAGTATCACGCTTGATTCCGTCACTTGCAATATGAGCCGTAAAAACTGGTCCGTACATCACAGGCCAAGAACCATATTGTTCACGATTAAAATAATCTAAAACACCCAAAGCTGTATCAGGATCATTCAAATTCATGTGAGGATTTGCGTTTGCACGAATCGGAATAACTAACCAACATGAGAAACCAATCAACATAAAAATCACACACCACGAAATTGTATTCAATAATGCTGAACCATATTTCTGTGTTAATTTAATCGCAAAATAGAAGACTGCGATTAAAATAATAGCGGCGATAATTGTCCCAGAATTGAAAGGCATTCCCAAATTATTGACTACATAAATCTCTGTTCTACCAAAGAAAGTCATTACAACTGGGAAAATTATTTTGAATACAAAAGCTAAAATAATCAATGTAATAACATTTGCGATTAAGAAACTTTTGATTGTAAATCTATATTTTCGAGCATAGTATACAAAACAAACTGCTGGAATTGCTAACATTGCCATTAAGTGAACACCAACCGATAAACCAATCACCAACGAAATAATTACCAACCATTTGTTTCCTCTAGGTGTATCTGCGACTTGATCCCATCTTGTAATCAGCCAAAATAATAGCGCAGTAAAGAAAGATGCCATTGCATAAACTTCTCCTTCTACCGCAGAAAACCAGAATGTGTCGCTAAACATAAAAATTGCAGCTCCAACTAATCCACTTCCTAATGTTATAATTTTTTGAGAAGCATTTAGTTCAATCGCATCGACATTCATTGGATCTTGCGTTTTTGCAAACATTTTTCGAGCAAAATATGTAATTGTCCAAAACAAAAACATAATTGTTCCTGCACTATACAAGGCAGATGTACTGTTGATTAATATGGCGTATTTGCTTCCGTCACCAAAAGCTAAACCAGACCAAACTGCTCCCATTATTTGGAACAAAGCTGCTCCTGGTGCATGCGTAATTCCCAATTTTGCTGATGATACAATGTACTCACCACAATCCCACAAACTCAGGTAACGTTCCATCGATGCCAAATACAATATTGTCGCTATCAAGAACATCGCAACACCCAAGATGTTGTTCCACTTTTTGAAATTTATATCCATTTTGTTTTAATAAACTATCTTGCGAAAATAAGATAAAAAATTGATATAGCTTAGGATTGAAATGATTAAATTCTGATTAGAATCTCATCTAAACAATATAGATTTATCGAATATTTTAAAATTAATTTTAAAGTTTCTAATCGATTCATTTACATATTAACAAAACATCAAATCCTTCAAAATAAAGATACATTTTCTCAAATAGTTTTGATTCTAAACTTTTTTCATCTAAATTTGCAATGCAAAAAGCAATGCCTTTAACAGACAAAATTCTACAAACGGGCTTCACTTTTGACGATGTGTTATTAGTGCCTGCCTACTCAGAGATATTACCGAACCAAGTATCTCTACAAACAAGATTCACAGACAATATCACCCTTAACATTCCGATAGTTTCTGCTGCGATGGATACTGTATCCGAAGCAAGATTAGCGATTGCATTAGCTCGTGAAGGAGGTTTATCTTTCGTTCACAAAAATATGTCGATCGAAGAACAAGCGAATGAAATTGATATGGTAAAACGTTCGGAAAACGGAATGATTTCTGATCCAATTACTTTATCTCGTCATCACAAGTTGCAAGATGCAGTAAACTTAATGGAGAAATACAAAATCTCTGGTTTACCAGTTGTTGAAGAAGATAGAACATTGGTTGGAATTATTACAAATCGTGATATTCGTTACCAAGAAAACTTCGATCAATTAGTAGAAGACGTGATGACAAAAGAAAATATCGTAACTTCTGATATTGATACTGACCTTAAGAAAGCAAAAGAAATTCTTTCTCGTTACCGTATCGAAAAATTACCAATCGTTGACGAAAACAATAAATTAATTGGATTAATCACAATTAAAGATATTGACAACTTAACTGAATTCCCTAATGCATGTAAAGATACAAAAGGTCGTTTACGTGTTGGTGCTGGAGTTGGTGTTGGTGCTGATACATTAGAACGCGTTCAAGCTTTAGTAAACAAAGGTGTTGATATCGTAGCGTTAGATTCTGCTCACGGACATTCAGCTGGAGTTATTAGTAAAGTTGCTGAAGTTAGAAATGCTTTCCCAGAATTAGATATTGTTGGAGGAAATATTGTAACTGCAGAAGCTGCAAAAGCTTTGATTGATGCTGGAGCAAATGCTTTAAAAGTTGGTGTTGGACCAGGGTCTATCTGTACAACTCGTGTTGTAGCTGGTGTTGGTGTACCTCAGCTTTCTGCTATTCATGATGTACATTCTTACGCAAAAACAAGAAATGTTTCAATCATTGGAGATGGTGGAATCAAATTGTCAGGTGATATTGTAAAAGCAGTTGCTGCTGGTGCAAACTTGGTAATGTTAGGAAGTTTATTTGCTGGAACAGATGAAGCGCCAGGAGAAGAAATTATTTTCCAAGGTCGTAAATTCAAAGCATATCAAGGAATGGGTTCTTTAGCTGCGATGAAACGCGGCTCTAAAGATCGTTATTTCCAAGCCGATGCGAAGAAATTAGTTCCAGAAGGTATTGAAGGTCGTGTTCCTCACAAAGGTTCTATTGCAGAAGTTGTTTACCAACTATGTGGTGGTTTGCGAGCTGGAATGGGATACTGTGGAACTCCAACTATTCAAGATTTAATTGAAAACGGAAAATTTGTTCGTATCACAGGTGCAGGTTTAAATGAATCTCATCCGCATGATGTTGTGATTACAAAAGAAGCTCCTAATTATTCGAATTAAGAATTATCAATATATTAAACAAAATAGCAAGCTAATTGGCTTGCTATTTTGTTTTTAAAACGATATATCCTGTTTTAAGTGTCTCTTTATCATCTTTTATTATAAACCAATAAGTCCCTGTTGGCAATACAAAATTATTATGTTTACCGTTCCAAGGCAAAATATCATTTACGATTCCATTCGCAACTATTTTACCATATCTATCAAAAATCTGAATTTTAGCATTTTTATAAAAATCTTTATTTCTCAAACTCCAAGTGTCATTAATTCCATCACCATTTGGTGATAAAAAATTGAAGCCGTTTGCAATATCAAAAGGTATAGGTCCAAAAACACAACCTAATTTAGTTTTATACCAAATACTAATTAAATCTGCTGTTTGATTGAAAAATGTACCACTATTCTGAAAAGTAATGCCATCTAAAGAATAACTATCAATATTAGCATTTGGAAAAGGAATTATCGTAATACTATTAGAAGTTGCAGTTACTTTTTCTATACGCGATCTTTCTTTCTCCGGAATCACATTAATTTTGAGACTTGATTTACAACCCAAATCATTATCAAAATAGACAATCCACTCTCCCAAGGCATCAACTTTCACTTCTTTTTTAGTTGATTTTAAATCTCCATTAAAATACCATTCGTAATTAGATTGATTATCTGGACCATTAACCACAAAAGGAGTTCCACAAAACTCAAATTCAGTTTTATCCATTTGAGTGGAATAATCTTTTAATTTTAGCTCTATTACAGAATACGATACACATTGCTTTGAAAAATCTTTAAACGATATTTTCAAATAAACTTTATGCTCCTCTGTTGGATGAATCAGATAATTTCTCCAATCAGATTCTTGGATTAGATTCTTATCCAAAGTCATATCCAGTTGAGTTTTATAAAGACTAAATACTAAAATTCGTTCATCTGTAGGTACATTTATAAATGCTTCAATTAAAGAAATTTTGGTTAAATCATACTTTTCATAATTTGCTTCTATACAACCAAAAATAGATTCGCCGTTTAATCCAGGTGGGGTTCTATTCCTATTGTAAATGACTTGAACTGGAAAAGTTTCTATCGGATTATGTAACGTATTCTCTATAAATTTAAAATAAAATATCTTCCTTTCTTTATCTCCATCATCTATTGTAAAAATCCTTTTCACTCTAGGATATTCTATTGTAAAATTAGAATTTTTATAAACACGCCCGTTGTGTGTATATTTTATAGGATCTAAAGTTGGGTTTTGTCTATAAAATTCCGCTTGAATTTCATCTAGATCTGTAGGTGTTTCTATGATTAAATCATTATTAAAATTATAACCTAAACATTTATTAATTTCTACCTTTCTTATAGTCGATTGACCTAAAACAGTACATAGTATATTAAAACAACTTATAAAAAAAACAAACCTTATACCTTTCATAAACATTATCTTCTAGTGAAATTACGATTTTTTTTTCATAAAAAAACAGCTACTTCAGTAGAAGTAGCTGTAAAGTATTAAGAAAAATGTGATACTATTATTTAGCAAAAAATAATTTAGAATCAATTTCATCACCATTGCTTAATTTAGATGAAGCATCTTTATAATTCGCTCCATTTAACGATGGTTGTGTAATTGGATAACGTACACGTGCTGGCAAGTCTTTAGCAACAACATTACCTGACATTAATGGAGTAAATGTATAAGTAGCTCCATTATTATCTTTTGCTGTTTGACCTGGTAATAATAAAATTCCTCCATTTGGATAACCTGTTCTACGGTATTCATTCCAAGCTTCAGCTCCTTGCATGTATAATGCAATATATTTCTGCGTAATAACGTTTTCTTGATTTGCAGCTGGTAATGCATTTACATAAGCTGTAGCTTTAGTTGCATCAACACCCCATTTATCCATAGAGGCTTGTACACCTGCTTTATAATGAGTTGCATCCCATCCATTAATTTCTGATAAGATAAACTCTACTTCAGCATATTCCATTAATACTTCAGCAAAAGTAGGCGTCATTACATACTTAGAAGTAAATGAAAGTTTAGCTGTTTCATTATTTAGTGATAACATTGTATCTGGAAGACCATAAGGCATACCTTGATATTTTGTTAGATCATCAGTATCAGAATATGATGCTGGATATACTTGAGACTTTTTAAGACCAATAGGTGCTGCATAAACTTGTAAACGAGGATCCACTCCAAAGTTTTTTGTTGATTGACCTTTTAACAAGTTAATAAACTGTTTATTCGTCGCAAAATCTGTTCGCATACTTCCTGTAAAGAAAGTTGCCCAAAATGGAGATCCTTCTGCAGCAGAACTACCAAAGTTTTGAGCTGCATTATCATCATTCGATGTAAATACTCCTTTTGCAATTGCATCTGTGATATGAGCGTTTGCTGAAGGCAATTTAGCTTTTACACGATTAGCAATTCTTAAACGCAAAGAGTTTGCAAATTTTTTCCATTTAGCAACATCTCCTCCATAGATATTATCCCCACTAGAAAAACCAGACGCATTCACATCCAATTGCTCTGATGCCTCTTTTAATTCTTTTAACAAATCTTCATAAATAACTTGTTGAGAAACATATTTAGGTGCAGCGTAATCATCAATTTGTAAAGCTTGGAAATCTGCATTTTTATTCCCGTGAGACCAATATGGTACATCACCAAAACTTGACACTAATTGATCAAATGTATATGCTAACATTATTCTTGAGATAGCAATTTGATTATCTAAATCACCATACTGTCCCATTTGAGCTGCAGTCTCTGGATTTGTACATTTATCAATAATATCTTTAAAGTTAGATGCTGATCTATATAAAGCATTCCAACCTCCTGAAGTTTGAGTATCACGATATTGATACTTATCTTCTTCAGTATAGTTAATTTGTGCTGTATACTGCATCCAAGGCATTGACATACGTGCAGACCACCAACCATCTCTTGCTGTTGACATTAAATATCTTGTAGCTCCATTAAAAATAGTATATGTAGGTACAATTTCAGGGCTATTCGGATTTTCATTAAGCTCTGCTAATCCATTATCACAAGAAGTGAACATTGCAGTAGAACCTAATAAAGTAGCCATTAATAAATATTTTCCGATATTCTTTTTCATAACTCTTTTTCTAAATTAAAATTGTAATTTAAGATTCATACCAAAAGATCTTGTTGAAGGTAAAGACCCTCCTTCTAATCCTTGTACATTTCCTGAACCTCCTGTAGCAACTTCTGGATCAAAATTCTTATTATCTAACCCCCATGTAGCTAGATTTCTTCCAAATGCAGATACAACTACATTAGAAAATGGTCCAGCCCATTTTTTAGGGAAAGTATATGATAAAGTAACCTCTCTTAATTTGATGTAATCAGAATCAAATACGTTTTGAGATGTTGGTCCTGAATAATAATTTCCAAAATATGAAGATGCATCAACAACTTTTGTATTTTCTGCTGTATTTGTTACTGTATAAGTTCCATCTCCATTTGATTTTACTGAACCAGTAACACCCTGAGAAATTACACCGTTTTCACGCACTCCATTTGCTGCTGTTTCTTCTAACATACCTGAGTACATACCCCACATATTTGTTAAAGCAAAGTATTTACCTCCTTTTTGCACATCTACTAACGCAGATAAAGAAACACCTTTGTAAGTAAATGTGTTACGGAATCCCATGTTATAGTCAGGTAAAACAGAACCTAAATTCTTAACGCCAGAAGATAAATACAATCCGTTAGCCCCAACTACTTTATTACCTTGATCATCATAAATAAAGTCAGTTCCACGGATTTGACCATATTTAGAACCTAACATTGCATAAACCCCAGCTTTAAATGGTGCTTGAGCTAATGTAATAGATTGTAAGTCTCCGTATAATTCTACAATTTTGTTATCATTTTTTGCAAAGTTCCATGCAAAATCCCAAGAAAATTCTTCAGTTTGGATTGGTGTAATCTTCACCATTGCTTCAATACCTTTATTTTCCATTACCCCAGCATTATACCATTTAGCAGTAAACCCAGTTTCAGCAGGAGTTGTATTTTGTACAATTAAGTCGTTTGTTTTTTGTTGATAATAAGTAACATCAAATCCGAAACGATTTTTAAAGAATTGCATTTCTAAACCAACCTCCCAAGAATCTACCATCTCAGGTTTCAAATTTTTATTTGCTTTAGCTAATGGTAATAAATAATAAGGATCTCCTAAATTTGTAGTTCCTGTAAACGTAGAATTAGCATATGTATCAATTAAATTGAAAGGATCTGTATCATTTGCTACACGAGACCAACCTCCACGAATTTTACCAAATGTTAACCAATCTTGTTTAATCAAGTTTGAGAAAACAAACGCTCCAGATACTGAAGGATAAAAATACGAGTTATTTGCTTCTGGTAAAGTAGATGACCAGTCATTACGAGCTGTTACATCTAAATAGAATATATCATAGAATCCAAAAGAAGCACCTGCAAATACAGAATTTACTCTTTTCTTAGATCTATAATTAGATACAGTTGGTGATGCCATTGAGTTAGACAACGAATATAAATTTGGAACAACTAATCCTCCTGAAGTAGCTGCATTTACATTAGATCTTGTCTCATGACGTCTATTAACCCCTGCGAAAGCATTCACACTAAAATCAGTCCATTTCTTTTCATAGTTTAAACGCCCTTCGTAGTTCATCTCTGTAAATTGACGAGTATATAAACTATATCCTGATGTCGCTTGAGATCCTACTGCAACTCTTTCTTGAATTTGTAAGTTATAATGATCTCCATAAACAGCTCCAGTTGCATACAACCCTGGTAAGATGTCATATCTTAATTTTACGTTTCCATAAAAACGATCACGTCTATCGTCAGAAGTATTCTCATTAATAATCCAATATGGGTTATCAGAATATAATGGTGTGGCATTATTCCAAGCAGTTCTGTTCCAAGATAATTGTTCTCCTTTACTGTTTTTATAATTTTTTAAAGCAGCAAAATCTAACGAACGTTGTCCCCATTGATAGAACTTCTGAATAACTGAATTATCTCCATATCCAAACTCAGGACGATTAAATCCATCAGTTCTTACATAGTTCATATCTCCAGAAACTTGAAATTTCTCTCCAAATTTATTGTCAATACCTACATTAACAGTTGTTCTCTTTAATGTAGAATTAGGAATAATACCTGATTGATTTACATTTGATATTGCCAATTTAGCATTTGTATTCTCATAAGATTTAGAGAATGCTGCCGAATTAGTATATGTAATTCCTGTATTATAGAAAGAATCTACATCATGTTCCGGTGATTTCCATTCTCTGGCAACCATATAATTTGTTGGATCTTCTGGGTTAAAGGCATTCCAATGTAATACCATTTGACCATTGTATTTTGGTCCCCAAGATTCATCCATTTGATACTCTACAATATTGTATTGTTTTCCATCTACTGTAATTGTACTAAACGTATCCTTAGATCCACCTCCATAAGATTTTTGAAGCTTAGGACTAATTGCTACTTGATCAAATGAAACCCCCGTGTTAATAGTTATTTCATCACGACCTTTTTTACCTTTTTTAGTCGTAATCATAATTACACCATTAGCACCACGAGACCCATATAAAGCAGATGCTGGACCACCTTTCAATACGTTGATTGATTCAACATCATCAGGGTTCATATCAAAAGCCCCATCTCCATAATCGCGACCTCCACTACCACTTGAAGCACCAGAACCATTAACGTTGTTGTTACTCATTGGTATACCATCGATAACTATCAATGGTCTATTTTCTCCAGTAATAGAACGTAACCCTCTAAGAACAATACGAGTAGACCCTCCTAAGTTACCAGAGTTGTTAGAGATTGACAAACCTGCAACATTTCCTGATAAGGAATTTAAAGGGTTGCTCCCTCTTGCAGCAGAAATCACATCTCCTTTAACTTCTTGCGAAGCATATCCTAATGATTTTTTTTCACGTGTAATACCTAATGCGGTTACTACAGCCCCTTCTAACTCTACTGTATCAGAAGCTTTAAGAGTTACTTTATATTCTGAACCAGCACCAACTGAAAAAGTTTGAGTTGGTAATCCCATTGCTTCTACTGTTACTAAATCTCCTTGTTTAGCTTCAATACTAAACACACCATTTTCGTCAGTGTAAGCTTCTTTTCCTGATGTTGTTTTTACAACAGCATCAGCTACTGGAAGTCCATCAGAGTCTGTTACAGTTCCTGTAACAGTCTTTTCTTGCGCATATAATGAAGTTCCTAAAAGAAGACCTCCTAATACAAACAAGTTTTTTAAATTTCTCCTCATCTGTTAAAACATTTTTAAAACTTTCATAAACTTAAGATTTCTCTAACATTTACAAAACTTTTTTATGCTAAATTTTGATAACTTTGTTAAAAATATAAAAAATTGTACAAAGTTTTATCAAATCACGAATATGAAATAGGTTGCGATGAAGCAGGAAGAGGATGTTTAAGTGGTCCTGTCGTAGCAGCAGCCGTTATTTTGGGAAATGATTTTGAAAATGAAATTATTAATGATTCAAAACAATTATCTGAAAAGAAAAGAAATTCGTTGAGAACATTTATAGAAGAAAATGCTAAATATTGGGCAATTGGAATTGTTTGGCCAAATGAAATTGACGAAATAAACATCTTAAACGCTAGTTTTTTGGCCATGCATAGAGCAATAGATCAATTAGATTGTCCGAAAGATTTGATTGTTGTTGATGGAAATCGTTTTAATAAATATCATGATGTCCCACACAAATGTATTATAAAAGGTGATTCAAAATATATGAATATTGCGGCAGCATCTATTTTAGCAAAAACGTATCGTGATGAATATATGGAAAAAATCCATGAAGAATTTCCAATGTACGATTGGAAAAAAAACAAAGGTTACCCGACAAAAGCTCATCGATTAGCAATAAAAGAATTTGGAGCTACTCCTTATCATAGGATGACATTTAAGTTATTACCAGATCAATTAAGCTTAGATTTATAGAAAATAAAAATGAGAGCATTATATAATGCTCTCGTTTTATATATAATATTATATAACGTTATTCTAAATCCTCACAACATCTGGAACTAATATCTCATATTTTCCCCCGTTTCGCATGACATCACGAACAATACTTGAACTGATGTAAGCTTTCCCAGAAGATGTCAATAAAAAGATTGTTTCGATATTATGATTTGTAATTGCTCGGTTTGTGTGCGCAATCGCTTTCTCAAATTCGAAATCGGCTGGATTACGAAGTCCACGTAAAATAAATTGTGCATTTACTTCATCACAAAAATCGACAGTCAGACCTTTGTAAGCCATTACTTCTACATTTTCGAATTTCGCAACCGAATCTTCAATAAACTTAATTCTTTGCTCCAAAGAGAACATATAATTCTTCGATGAATTTGTTCCAATTGCAACAATAATCTTGTCAAATAAAGGAACTGCACGCTCTATAATATCTAAATGCCCTAAAGTAATTGGATCAAAAGATCCAGGAAAAACGGCTATTCTATCCATGCTGAAGGTCTATTTAAAGCAAATTCTATTTCACTATCCATCAAATCTTCCAAAGCAATTCCTGCATGAGCAGCTTGCTGAGGAAAAATACTTGCAGGAGAAAAACCTGGCAACGTATTCATTTCAATAAAATGCGGCTCTCCGTTTACAATAATATATTCTGAACGCGAAAAACCAGACATATTAATACATTTATATGCTTTAGCCGCAATTTCTCTTACTCTTGCTTCAACTTCTGGTGTTAAACGAGCTGGTGTAATTTCGTCAGACAAACCATTATATTTTGCATCATAATCAAAAAATTCTGTGTGTGAAACTATTTCTGTAATTCCCAGCACCATTGTTTCTCCTTTGTAA
>NZ_DKSQ01000070.1:0-24421 GCF_002472765.1 Empedobacter sp. UBA7252 | reverse complement strand
AGATTTTCAAATCTAAAGGAGCTTGTTGAGAAATCTCGTTCAAATTACATTTTTTTTCTTCAAATCTTTATCAATAAAAAATAATAGAACAAATCCGATGAAATAACATAGTAAATCAATCCACGAAAATGATGTTCCGATAATTATTCGAGCTGCTTTGTTATATCCTAGACCAATCATTTCTACAAAATTAAAATATTGTAAAATTTCAACTACAAAAGAAAAAATCAACGTAAAAATGGCAATGTTAATTGCTTCTGTGTTGATAAATGCTTTGATAAAATAGTAAATAAAAATCACGACTAAAATATCACCAACAAAAGGACGAATGATTTTTTATCGAATTTTAGCATATTACATTTTAATTTGATGCGAAGTTGAAATGAATTCAACTTGACTAATCGTTAAGTCATCCTGAACTTGTTTCAGGAACACATTATATTTTTTTAAATTCCTCCATTTATTTGGAATGATATTTACTTGATTGTCGTTGTTGTAATTGTCATTCTGAGCCTGTCGAAGAGTCTTCTATATATAGTAGTTTTCTATATTATTAATAGTTTATCCTTCGACAAATTCTGGATGAAAAGGATAATTTAAAAACTTAATATTAATTTTTTGAAATCATCTGTTTGCAACAAATCAATAATATTGTTGATGTCATCTCCAATCAAACGATCGTCTTCTAATTTAGGACATACCGAACGAACTTTTGCGAAAACTTCTTCTAAGAATGCACTTGTTTTACGTGGTCTTCTAAATTCTAAACCTTGGCAAGCGTACATTAATTCGATTGCTAAAATACGTTCTACGTTGTCTAAGACTTGGTTGAATTTTCGTCCAGAAATACTTCCCATCGAAACATGATCTTCTTGTCCCAAAGAAGTCGGAATACTATCTGCAGATGCAGGGAAACACAAAGTTTTGTTTTCTGTACAAAGTGCAGCAGATGTATATTGAGGAATCATGAAACCAGAATTTAATCCTGAACTTTCTGTTAATAATTTTGGTAAACCATATTTTCCTTCGATTAATAAATATTGACGACGATCCGAAATATTTCCTAATTCTGAAGCCGCAATTGTTGCATAATCTAATACCATTGCTAATGGTTGTCCGTGGAAATTCCCACCTGAAATAGCTTCTTCGTCTGAGACAACGATTGGATTATCAGTAACAGAATTTAATTCGATTTCTGCTAATTCTTGCAAATGGAAAAAAGCATTTCGTGATGCGCCGTGAACTTGAGGCATACAGCGTAACGAATATGGATCTTGGACACGACCACAATCAGCGTGAGAGAAAGCAATTTCAGAACCTTTCAATAAATTTCGCATACGTTCTGCAACCAACAATGTTCCTTTGAATGGACGAACTTGATGCAATTCTTCTTCGAATGGACGAGGAGAACCTTCGTAAGCTTCTAATGATAAAGCTCCTGCAACATCAGCTAAATTCAATAAATATTCGAATTTTTCTAAACCATTTAAAGCATGAGATAAAATGAATTGTGTTCCGTTGATTAATCCTAAACCTTCTTTTGCAGAAAGATGTAAAGGTTGTAAATTGTGTTTGGCTAAAGCTTCTTTTGTCGAAACAATTGTATCGCCATCCCAAACTTTTCCTTCACCAATTAATGGTAAAAATAAATGAGATAATGGTGCTAAATCTCCAGATGCTCCAACAGATCCTTTTTCTGGAACGACTGGAATAATATCTTTTTCAATCATTAATAAAATTCGTTCCACAACATCTAAAGTCACACCTGAATATCCTTTTGACAAAGCATGTGCTTTTGCAATTAACATGGTTTTAGAAATTTCTTTCTTGATTGGATTTCCAACACCAACCGCATGACTGATCAATAAATTATGTTGAAGTTGACGTGTTTCTTCTTCAGAAATTTTAGTATCGCAAAGTGGTCCAAAACCAGTATTAATTCCATAAACTGTTTGTCCAGAAGCAACTATTTTAGCAACGTTCTGTTGAGATTTTAAGATTTGTTCTTTACTTGCTTCATTAAGCTTAATTTCGATGTTTCCTTCTTTGATTCCTTTGTAATCCTCGAACGAAAGAAAATCGATGCCGTAAGTTTTCTTGATCATTTTTTCGAATTTGTGATACTTCAAAGATAATCTTTTCATTGATTTGATAAAAGATAGAAATCATTTCAGATGTAATAAATTGAGATTTGATAAGGTTTTATAACACTATCTTTTATAAATTTGCTAAAATTTTTATGTAATGTGTGATAAACATCTTCATGACGAAATGGGGGACGACCATATTTCAGCAAACTTAGAAACGCCTTTGAGAGCTGATGCCTTTGAGTTGTCTGCTGAAGAAAAAGTGGAAAAGATAGAAGCGGATTTCCGTAACATCATGGAAACTTTAGGCTTAGATTTAACAGATGATAGTTTGAAAGGAACGCCAAAACGTGTTGCGAAAATGTTCGTAAAAGAGATTTTTGGTGGTTTATTGCCAGAGCGTAAGCCTGGAATGTCAACTTTCGAAAATAAATATAACTACAATCAAATGTTGGTTGAAAAGGATATCGTGGTTTATTCAACTTGCGAGCATCACTTTTTACCAATCGTTGGACGTGCACATGTTGGTTACATCTCGAAAGGGAAAGTAATCGGATTGTCTAAAATGAATCGTATTGTAGAATATTATGCAAAACGTCCGCAAGTACAAGAGCGTTTGACAATGCAAATTGTGAAAGCAATGCAAGAAGCGTTAGGTACAGACGATGTAGCATGTATTATTGATGCGAAACACTTGTGTGTGAATTCGCGCGGAATCAAAGATATCGAATCAAGTACAGTAACTGCCGAATATGGTGGAGCATTTAAAGATAATGAGCAATTAAGAAAAGAGTTTATTTCGTACATCGGAATGAAAACTACTTTCAATGTTTAAAATATAAATCCTATAAAATGGTAAAAGAAAATCAATTAAAATTACATAATTCCTTAACGGGACAGAAAGAAACGTTCGAACCAATTAATCAAGATAATGTTGGAATGTATGTTTGTGGGCCTACCGTTTACAGTAATGTACATCTTGGGAATGTGCGTACGTTTATGTCGTTTGATATGATTTATCGTTACCTAAAATTTTTGGGTTACAAAGTTCGTTACGTTCGTAATATTACTGATGCTGGGCATTTAACAGATGATGGAAATGTAGAAAATGATCGTTTTGTAAAACAATCTAAATTAGAGAAATTAGAACCAATGGAAATCGTACAGAAGTATACAGTTGATTTTCATAAAGTTTTAGAAAAATTTAATTTACTCCCTCCAACAATCGAGCCTACAGCAACGGGGCATATTTTAGAACAAATTGCTTTAGCGGAAAAATTAATTGATTTAGGATTTGCTTATGAAGTAAATGGATCAGTTTATTTTGATGTGGAAGCTTACAACAAAAAAGGACTTGATTATGGTGAATTGAGTAATCGTAACATCGAAGAATTAATCAATAATACAAGAGATTTAGACGGGCAAGGAGAGAAAAAAAATCCTGTGGATTTTGCACTTTGGAAAAATGCTTCGCCTGCTCATATTATGCGTTGGGCTTCACCTTGGGGAGATGGTTTTCCTGGTTGGCACTTAGAATGTACAGTGATGAGTACAAAATATCTTGGAGATTATTTCGATATTCATGGAGGTGGAATGGATCTTAAATTCCCTCACCACGAATGTGAAATTGCGCAAGCAAAAGGTTCTAATGGACACGAGCCAGTAAAATATTGGATGCATGCAAATATGTTGACGATGAATGGTCAGCGTATGAGTAAATCGACAGGGAATTACATTTTGCCAATGCAATTAGTGAATGGTGAAAATGATTTCTTCGAAAAACCATTTCATCCTGCTGTTGTACGTTTTTGTTTCTTACAAGCGCATTATCGCAGTGTTTTAGATATTTCAAATGATGCAATGTTAGCTTCAGAAAAAGGATATAATCGTTTGGTTGAAGCATTGAAAACATTAGAAATAATTACACCAAAGAAAACTTCTACTGTTAATATTAATGAATTAGAAGCGAAATTATACACCGCTATGGATGATGATTTCAATACGCCGATATTAATCGCACATTTATTTGATGCAGTGAAAATGATTAACTCAATCAAAGATAGTTTCGAGAATATTACAGCAGAAGATTTAGAACGTTTAAAAGCAATTATGAATGGTTTTGTTCATGATGTTTTAGGTTTAGATACAGAAGCTGCAAACGAAAGTTCTGACAAATTAGATGGTGTAGTAAAAATGCTAATAGAAATGCGTAATCAGGCACGTGTGGATAAAAATTGGGCTTTATCTGATCAGATTCGTGATGAATTAAGTGTATTAGGTATCCAACTAAAAGATGGCGCTGACGGTACTACTTTCACTTTTTAAGAAAGATTTATAAAATATTTAACCCACTTAGAAATAAGTGGGTTTTTTTGTATCTCTCAATTTTAGATTACTTTTGTAAGGATTTATTCAACAGGATGAAAAAAACAATCATTGGTTTATTTTTATTAGGAGCTGTTGTAGCGCAAGCTCAGGAGGATTCAATAAAAGTTTTAAAACCATTAAAAGGATCATCAACAAATGATTCGGTTACATATTATAAAACCAAAATAGACGATTATAAGTTTTGGACAAATGGCAGAAAACCAGAGGTTTTGGATACGACATTAAGTATCAAAAACTATTATAATCAAAATTTTATTCGCAATGATGCGTTCGGAAAATTATTTTTTCCGAATGTTGGTGGTGTAGTGGTGGATTTGGAGTATCAAAATACGCCATTCAATCCGTCGATGTTACCAACTGGTAAAAAATACAATTATTATTATGCAAATGATATCAAATATTATGATGTCAAAACGCCATATACCGAGTTTATTTACGAGAATGGTGTTAAAGAAGGTAACTTTTTGTCTTCAACATTTTCGCATAATTTCAACAAGCAATTCAATTATACGTTTCATTATCGTGGATTAATTTCCGAAGGTCGTTATCGTCATGAAAAAGCGCAGAATAATACGTTTGTTTTTTCGTCAAACTATAAAACAAAATCAGAGCGTTTCAAATTGTGGTGGAATTATGCAGCGCAAAATCTGAAAAATAATGAAAACGGAGGAATAGAAGATATCAACGATTTTATTTTGCAAGATGAGCGCAGAATGACGAATGTTCGTAATATTCCGGTGAATTCCCAAACAGCAAAATCTGAGTTTGATGCACGTCGAATAGAATTGAATGCTTCGTACGGAATCTTAAAAAAGATGAATGAAAAAGATTCGACTTTTTATAATCCAATCGAATTGAAGAATAAATTTTCGTACGAAAAACAAAAGTATCGCTACGAGGATACGTCACCAAACGGAACTTTATATTCTACGCCGATTATTACTGGAACGGATTATAGAAGTAAAAAGAGTTTTACAGATTTATCCAATACGACAACAGCTGGTTTTCAGTGGACAGATCGTGTGAAGATAGAGGCTGGTGTTAAATTCCAGAATTTACGCGTTTTTGCTGATCAAGCCATGACGATTGTTGCAGTTCCAAAGCAAATAGAGGAAAATCTTTTTGGAGTTGTTGGAAAAGTGGATTTTGATTGGAATGAAAAATTGAAACTTTATGGTAATGTTGAATATTTGCAATCTGATAATTACAAAAGTGTTTATAATGTAGATGCAGTTTTAGATGTGACGCCGATAGAAGGTTATACATTGAGCGCAGGAGCGGTTATTCAGTCAAAACTTCCTTCGTTGAATGCGGTTTACAATCAAAGTTTCTTTAATAATTTTAACTACGTTAATAAATTTGAAACCGAAAATGTTCAAAATCTTTTTGCAAAATTAAAGTTAGATAAAGTCAACACGACTTTAGAAGCCTCAATTTATAATATTGACAATAAAGTATTTTTGAATGAAATTTTGAATTATGAGCAATTGGCGGATAATATCAATTATTTCAAGATAAAAGGTGAAAATCATTTACGTTTCGGAAAGATTAATTTAGTTTCGACAGCGCAATATCAAAAAGTAACGAAAAACGAAGAATATATGCCTTTGCCAGATTTCTTGATTCGTGAAACATTGTATTGGCAAGGAGAATTATTCAACAAGAATGCTCAATTGCAAGCTGGTATAAATGCAACTTATTTTACAAAATACAATGGTTTGCGTTACATCCCGATTCTTAATGAATTTGCGTTGCAAGATCCAGCAAGTATACAAGAGATTGGAGGTTATCCTATTTTGGATGTTTTTATCAATTTCAAGGTTCGTAATATGCGTTTTTACATTCGTGGTGAGCATATCAATGCATCGTTTACAAAACAACCTGATTATTTTGCAGCGCCAAATGTTCCGTATCGAGATTTCAAATTTCAACTTGGCTTGAAATGGAATATTTTTAGTTAATTAATTAAAAATTATATAGAAAAAAAGCGACTTCTTGATGAGGTCGTTTTTCTGTCCAAAATCATTTGTATAGAATAATTCTAAATAACTATTTTTAGGAAAATTTTATACATGAAAAAATTCCTACTTTTATTTTGTTTGATTTTCTCTCAAATCGGTTTTTCGCAAGAAAAATTATCAATTGCTGAAATCCAAAAAATAAATTCTAAAATCTTAAGTACTGAACGAGAAATTTGGGTGAATCTTCCTGAATCGTATTCTAATAATAAACTTCAAAAAGTAAATTATCCTGTGATTTATGTGTTAGATGCCGAATCTAATTTTACGTTTTTAACAGGCGTAGTTTCTAAGTTTCAATCGGGTTTTTATCCAGAAATGCCCGAATCGATCATTGTCGGAATTACAAATAAAAATGGTGATCGAACAAAAGATTTTACACATGTAAACGATGTTAATTTCCTCAATTTTATTCAAACTGAATTGTTCCCTTTTATGCAGAAAAATTATCGTGTGAATGATTTTCGTTTGTTAATTGGACATTCTTTAGGTGGGTATTTTGCGTTGAAAACATTGTACAACCATCCCAAAACTTTCAATGGATATGTTGCGCACGATCCAAGTATTTGGTTTAATGACAAAGAATTATTGAATCTTTATCAGAATTTAGAAAATCATTCTTTTGAGAATCGATTTTTGATGATAACACAAGTTGGTGAAAGTCAAAATGCAGATCATTTACGTGACCATTATCAATGTATAAAAAAGGTGGACGAACGTTTGAAATCTTCGATGAATAAATCGTTGAATTATCATTATAAACAATATGTTGACGAAGAACATGGTTCGGTTCCGATGATTGGCTCGATTGATTATTTGCGTTGGCAGTTTGATGGTTATCGTGTGAATATTAAAGAGATTCCGAATCAACCAAATTTAGTGAAAGAATCGTTTGAAACGTTCTCAAAAAAGCTAAATTATACGTTTCAACCAACGGAAACGTATATTAACAATGTTGCAAATTATTTGGTAAAACAAAAGAAAAATGATTTAGCAAAGCAGTTTTTTGAGCAAAATGTGAAAAATTTTCCTGAAAGTTTACAAGCAAAAGAAGAATTGAAAAAATTCTTGTACTCGAATAAAAATTAGTAATTTGGTAAAAACATTTGATGAAAAAATTACTCTATTTAACAACTTTATTGACGACGACTGCTTTTTCCCAAGAATTACACTTAGATCAAGCCAAAAAAATATTTGATTTACCAACGCATTGTATCAAGACTGAGTATCCTAATAAACTAGGAAATGTTTTGGGAAGTGATCAGGATTTGAAAACGCCAAAGCAATTGCGTCCAATTTTTTATGGTTGTTTTGATTGGCATTCGTCTGTACATGGATTTTGGTCGATTGTGAAATTGATGAAAGATTTTCCTGAATTGGATCAAAATAATCAGGTTAGAAATGAGTTAAATCAATTGATTACAGCAGAAAATGTTGCGGTTGAAATGACCTTTTTCAATGATAAAAATAACAAGAATTTCGAACGTACTTATGGTTGGGCATGGTTGTTACAATTGCAAATGGAATTGAATAATTGGCAAGATAAAGATGCACAAGTTTGGGCAAAAAATCTGAAACCTTTGAGTGATTTGATTATTGTTCGATACAAAGAATATTTGCCGAAATTGGTTTATCCAATTCGTACAGGAACGCATGACAATACGGCGTTTGGTTTGAGTTTAGCGATAGATTATGCACGTTCTGTGAATGATAAAACATTCGAAAAAGTGATTATTGATAATGCTAATCGTCTTTATTTAAAAGATAAAAGTTGCAATATTGCTTTCGAACCAAGTGGGTCAGATTTTCTTTCGGCTTGTTTGGAAGAAGCGTTAATTATGTCTAAAATTCAACAAAATGATGAGTATAAAAAATGGTTAAAAGGATTTTTGCCTCAGTTACAAAAAAAGAATTTTGACTTGAAACCTGGTGTAGTTTCGGATCGTACAGATGGACATTTGGTGCATTTGGATGGATTGAATTTTAGTCGTGCAACGGCTTTGTATCAAATCGAACATAAATTACCAGAGTTAAAACATTTGAATAAAATTGCGCAAAATCATCTCAATTATTCCTTAAATAATATTACAAATGACGATTATATGGGAAGTCATTGGTTGGGAACTTTTGCACTTTATGCGCTGAAAACCAAACGTGAAACTAAAAATTAGCTAATAATAGGGATTTTATAACGATAGAATTGAATCTAAATTTGTTTCAAACAAAACTATACGAAACATTAAATTTTAATTCTATGAAAAAATATTTTTATATCGTCATTGCAGTTTTAGGTCTTGCAGCATTCGGATTTAGTCAATATTCGAAAAGTCAATTAGAAGATCAATTGGCTAAAACAGGGAAATGCGTAGAAGGTGTTGTTGTGGAAACTAGCGGAACATTTAAACGTCCGAAAGCAACTATACAATATCCTGTGAATGATGAAGTTTATGAAGTTACTTTACGATCTAGAGCAGACGTGGACGAAGTTGTATTGATGAAATATGATACGCTGAATCCAGAAGAAGTGTTGCTTGTAGATAATTGTAATTAATTATAGTCTCAAGTTTAAATGAAAAATCCACCAAGTAATTGGTGGATTTTTTTATAGAGATGAATTATTTCTAACGATTAAATTTCTTCTAATGTTGGAATAAATTCTTCTTCAATTTCTTTGAAAGTAGCTTCCAAATCAACTAAATTATCTTGTGTAACTAACTTTGTGCGATAAGGTTTAAAATTTGGAATTCCTTTGAAATAATTGGTATAATGCATACGTGTTTCCAAAATTCCTGTACGTTCACCTTTCCAATCAATCGCCCAATTTAAGTGATTTTTAGCCGCTTCCATTCGTTCTACAATTGTTGGTTCTGGTAACAATTCTCCTGTTTCTCGATAATGTTTAATTTGCTCGAAAATCCAAGGATAACCAATCGCCGCACGACCAATCATCACACCATCAACACCGTATTTTTCTTTGTATTCGATCGCTTTTTGTGGCGAATCAATATCTCCATTTCCAAAAATTGGAATCTCAATATTCGGATTCGATTTTACCTTTGCAATCGGTTCCCAATTTGCTTGTCCTTTATACATCTGCGTACGCGTACGTCCGTGAATTGACAAGGCTTTGATACCTGTTTCTTGCAAACGTTCTGCAACTTCATAAATGTTAATCGAATCAGAATCCCAACCCAAACGCGTTTTAACAGTAACTGGTAAATGTGTACTTTCAACAACAGATTTTGTTAAACGTACCATCAAATCTATATCTTTTAATACACCAGCTCCAGCGCCTTTACAAACCACTTTTTTTACAGGACATCCAAAGTTAATATCAACAATATCAGGCTGAACAGTCTCGACAATTTTAGCTGACATCGCCATGGCTTCTTCATCTCCACCAAAAATCTGAATACCAATAGGACGTTCGTAATCAAAAATATCTAATTTTTGACGACTTTTTATTGCATCACGAATCAATCCTTCAGATGAAATAAACTCTGTATACATCAAGTCTGCACCATGCATTTTGCATAGGTGACGAAATGGCGGATCACTCACATCTTCCATTGGTGCAAGCAATAAAGGGAAGTCTGGTAATTCTATGTTTCCTATCTTTACCACGAAATAATTTTTTGCAAAATTACATAAAACTTATGAAAGAAGAACGAAAGTCCGAAGGTGTAAATCAATATTTAAAATTTTCTGCGATGGGAATACAGATGGCGGTAACGATTGCGTTATTTGCTTGGTTAGGAACATTTTTGGATAAAAAAATGGAAACAGAGAAGCCATTATGGACGGCTGGCTTATCTTTGCTGGGAGTTTTTGCAGGATTATATTTGATGTTGAAGCAATTACCAAAAAAATAATTTTAATGATTAAGAAATTTATTCTTTTAGCACTTTTTTTTATTGCAATGGTTGCAATTTTTTGTGGTATTCATTACGCAATTGTTGCGCATTATAATTTTAGCGAAAATCCGCTAATTGTTCCAAAAATGTATTTAATAATTGGATTAATTACATTAATGATTTTGCAAGTTGGTTGTTTTGTGAAGATAAAATTTCCAGAATATGTTGGTTTTGCCTTTATGGGAGGGATGATTGCGAAGATGGCAATTGTATTAGCATTGATTGTTGTGAATGAACAAATTAAATTAAATGTTGTGCAATTAATTATAAGTTATTTTGTAATTTTGCTAGCCGAAGTTTTAGTGTTTATTCGCTTAATTAATTTAAAGTTAAAAAAAGTTTAATGATTTTTAGCATTTGACTTTGGTAAGTGGTTAATTTACTATAATTTTGCACGCAATTTAGAAACAAAGGAATTATACATGAAATTTTCAGCGTTATTAGCGTTTTTATTACTTTTCAATTTCGGATTTGCCTCTACAGCAGTTCCGCACGAAAGTCTTCCAAAAACGTTTGAGGAGTTAATTAAAAGTGAGCAAGTAAAAAGTCAAGAGGAAGCTACTAAAGTGAAATCTGGCGAATCTACATTTAACCCAGTTCCAGGTATCATGCACCACATTGCAGATGCGCACGATTGGCATTTATGGGGAGAAGGAGAAAAAAGTGTAGGAGTTGCATTACCTGTTATTTTATGGGATAATGGTTTACAAGTTTTTATGTCTTCTAAATTTCACCACAATGAAGCGATTGTTGAAAGTAACGGAAATTACTACATCAATTACCACGAAAAAATCTACAAAACAGATGCGCAGGGTACAATCAAACCTCACGTAGACGAAAAAGGAGCTATTCATTTAGAGAATGAAAAACCATTAGATTTTTCTATTACGAAAAACGTAACATCAATGTTAATCTCTTTCGTGATTTTAATCTTAGTTTTCTCTGCAGTTGCATCTAACTACAAAAAAGGAAATATGGTACCAAAAGGTATCGCAGGATTCATCGAGCCAATTATTATTTTTGTTCGTGATGAAGTAGCGATTCCAAATATTGGTGAGAAAAAATACGCGAAATTTATGCCTTATTTATTAACGTTATTTTTCTTCATTTGGATCAACAATTTATTAGGATTGTTACCAGGTGCAGCTAACGTTACAGGTAATATCGCAGTTACATTTGTATTAGCATTAATTGCATTAATCGTAATTAATTTCTCAGGAAACAAAGGTTACTGGGGACATATGTTATGGATGCCAGGAGTGCCGGTTCCAGTAAAATTAATCTTAGCTCCAATTGAGTTAATCGGGATTATTACAAAACCTTTCGCCTTAATGATTCGTTTATTTGCGAACATTACTGCAGGTCACATCATCATTATGTCGTTAATTTCGTTAATCTTTATTTTCCAAACAGAAGCTATGGCAGGTGGATCTATCCCATTAGCGTTATTTATCTACTGTTTAGAGTTGTTAGTAGCGGCATTACAAGCGTTCGTATTCACAATGTTAGTTTCGTTATTTATCGGAACAGCAGTAGCAGAACACGATCACCATTAAGAATAGAATATAAAAAACAATAAAATAATTTTTTAATAATTAAATACAATTATCATGACAGGAAGTATTGCAGCAATCGGAGCTGGTTTAGCAGTTTTAGGAGTTGGTTTAGGTATCGGTAAAATCGGTGGATCAGCTATGGAAGGAATCGCTAGACAACCAGAAGCGGCTTCAAAAATTCAAACAGCTATGATTATCGCAGCAGCCTTAATCGAGGGTGCAGGTTTATTCGGTATCGTAGTTGCGTTATTAGGTAACGGATAATATTTGAATTAAAAATTAGCTTCAATAACGGTTGGTTGTTGAAGCTAATTCATTAAAAAATTAATTAGTAAAAAATAAAATTTAATACATACACACAATGGATTTAATTACACCTTCAGTTGGTCTTATTTTTTGGACTGCGGTCGTATTTATCATCTTATTAGTATTGTTAAGATCATTAGCTTGGAAACCAATTCTATCTGCAGTTAAAGAAAGAGAACAATCTATCGAGGATGCATTAAACGCAGCTAAAAAAGCGAAAGAAGAGATGGCTTTATTAAACGCTCAAAACGAGAAAATCATGAAAGAAGCTCGTGCTGAACGTGATGCTATCTTAAAAGAAGCGCGTGAAATGAAAGATAATATCATCAACGAGGCAAAAAATTCTGCAACTGTAGAAGCAAACAAATTAATTGAAAATGCTAAGTCAGCTATCCAAAATGAAAAGGCATCAGCGATGGCTGATATCAAAAATCAAGTTGGGCAGTTGTCAATTGAAATTGCTGAAAAAATCTTAACTAAAGAATTGTCAGACAAATCGGCACAAGAAGCTTTAGTGAATGATGTTATAGATCAAGTTAAATTCAATTAATCATGGCAGGATTCAGAGCAGCACATAGATATGCTAAAGGTTTGATGGAGTTTGCGAATGGAGCAAGCCAAACAGACGTAGTGTATGCTGAAATGAATGATGTTCGCAAAGTCATTAAAGAGAATGATGATTTAAGAGTTTTCTTAAATTCTCCGGTGATTGATGCAAAGAAAAAAGAAGCTGTATTGAGTGAGATTTTCAAATCTTTATCAAAAACTTCTCAAACATTCATTTCGTTAGTCGTAAGACATGGTAGAGAAAATATTTTGTCTAAAATTGCAGATCAGTTTATTTCATTATACGATTTAGCAAATAATATTGTAACAGCAGAAATTACTTCGGCAGTGCAATTAGATCAAAATACAATTGATAATATTGTAGCAAAAGCGAAACAAACTTTAGCTGCAAATAGTCAAGTAAAAGTAGAGAACAAAATTGATGCATCTTTAATTGGAGGTTTCGTTTTAAAAATTGGAAACAATCAAGTTGATTCGTCAATCAAAACTAAGTTAGCTACATTAAAAAAAGATTTTTCGAAAAACGAATACATTCCTAAATTTTAAATATTTCAGAAATGCCAGAAATAAATCCAGCTGAAGTTTCAGCTATATTAAAACAACAACTTACAAGCTTTGATTCATCAGTTGAATTAGCAGAAGTAGGAACCGTTCTAACTGTTGGGGATGGTATTGCTCGTGTTTACGGGTTAGATAATGCTCAATACGGAGAATTAGTAGAATTCTCAAACGGGTTAGAAGGAATGGTACAAAACCTTGAAGAAGACAACGTAGGTATTGTACTTTTCGGACCTTCAAAAGGTATTAAAGAAGGTGACACTGTAAAACGTACAAACAAAATTGCATCTATTAACGTAGGTGAAGGAATGTTAGGACGTGTTGTAGATATGTTAGGAAATCCTATCGATGGTAAAGGACCAATCGAAGGACAATTATATGAAATGCCTATCGAGCGTAAAGCTCCTGGGGTTATCTATCGTCAACCAGTAAACGAACCATTACAAACAGGTATCGTTTCTATTGACTCGATGATTCCAATTGGACGTGGACAACGTGAGTTAATCATTGGTGACCGTCAAACAGGTAAAACTTCTGTTGCTTTAGATGCAATCTTAAATCAAAAAGAGTTTTACGATAGAGGAGAAACAGTTTTCTGTATCTATGTTGCAGTAGGACAAAAAGGTTCTACAGTAGCAGGTATCATGAAAACATTACAAGACCACGGTGCAGATAAATATACAGTAGTAGTTGCTGCTAATGCATCTGATCCAGCTCCAATGCAAGTATATGCTCCAATGGCAGGTGCTGCAATCGGAGAGTACTTCCGTGACTCTGGTCGTCCAGCGTTAATTGTTTATGATGATTTATCTAAACAAGCCGTTGCATACCGTGAGGTGTCTTTATTATTACGTCGCCCACCAGGACGTGAAGCATATCCTGGAGACGTTTTCTACTTACACTCTCGTTTATTAGAGCGTGCTGCAAAAGTAATCAAAGATGATGCAATCGCATCTCAAATGAATGATTTACCAGAATCTATGAAAGGTATCGTAAAAGGTGGTGGTTCTTTAACTGCTTTACCAATTATCGAAACTCAAGCTGGTGACGTTTCTGCATATATCCCAACAAATGTAATTTCGATTACAGATGGACAAATCTTCTTAGAGTCTGATTTATTCAACTCAGGTGTTCGTCCAGCAATCAACGTAGGTATCTCTGTATCTCGTGTTGGTGGTTCTGCACAAACAAAACCAATGAAAAAAGTATCTGGTACATTAAAATTAGACCAAGCACAATATCGTGAGTTAGAAGCTTTCGCAAAATTTGGTTCTGATTTAGATGCAGCTACAATGAACGTAATTGGTAAAGGTGAACGTAACGTTGAGTTATTAAAACAAGGTGTTAACGCTCCAATTCCAGTTGAAGAACAAGTAGCAGTTATTTATGCGGGTACTAACGGTATGTTGAAAAACGTTCCAGTTAACCAAGTGAAAGAGTGGCAAGCTGACTTTGTTGAGTTAATGCGCAACAAATATGCAGACACTTTAACATCTATCCGTTTAGGTAAATGGACTGATGAAATTATGGATGTATTGAAGAAAGTTATCACAGAAACTACTTCTAAATACTAATAAAATATAAATGAAACTTAGAGGTTTCCGAATCTCTAAGTTCCTTTTAATCCTTCATCTCAAATAGAATTATGCCAAATTTAAAAGATATACGTAACCGTATTACTTCTGTAGGTTCTACAATGCAGATTACAAGTGCTATGAAATTAGTTTCTGCTGCAAAACTAAAACGTGCTACAGATTCTATCGTACAGTTACGTCCTTATGCAGATAAATTACGTGAACTTTTACAAAATGTAAGTTCTACTTTAGAAGCTGAAGTAGGAGGTGCATTAACAGAAGAGCGCGAAGTTAATAAAGTACTTTTAGTCGTTATTAACTCAAATAGAGGTTTATGTGGAGGATACAACTCAAGCATCATCAAAAAAGTAAATGCGTTATTAGCTGGCGAATTAGCAAGTAAACACGTAGAGATTTTAGCAATTGGTAAAAAAGCTAATGATACTTTTAGTAAAACACAAACTATCTATAAAAATGCATCAAGCATTTGGGATAATTTAAATTTTGCAGATGTAGCTGAAATTGCAGACGATTTAGTAGAGAAATTTACTGCGGGTGACTTTGATCAAATCAGAATTATCTACAATCAATTTCAAAATGCAGCTGTTCAAATTGTACAAGACGAACAATTTTTACCAGTCGTTTTAGAGAAAACTGAAGAAGAAGCAAACAATTCAGCAGAGTTAGATTATATCTTCAACCCTTCGAAAGAAGAAATTTTAAGAGACTTAATCCCTCAAACGTTGAAAACGCAATTATTCAAAGCCGTATTAGATGCTAACGCTTCTGAACATGGAGCACGTATGACTGCAATGCATAAAGCAACAGACAACGCAAGCGAGTTACAAAAAGGATTGAAAATTCAATACAACAAAGCTCGTCAAGCTGCTATTACAAACGAGATCTTAGAGATCGTTGGTGGTGCAGAAGCATTGAATGCGTAAAAACAAAGACTTATCTTATTTTTAAATAGAAAAGCAACTTCATCTCGAAGTTGCTTTTTTTTATAATGTTTACTTTAGATTATAAAGAAGTAATAAACACTTTTGAATAATTATTCTTTAACATATGTATTGAAGAAATACTTCTACTTAGTTATTACTTTATTCAGGATGATAATTTTTGTAATCATATATCTAATTAGAATTCTCATTATTTTATTCTTTTTATAAATTAAAATGAAATAAATTATTTCCTCAAGACATTTCAATAAAAACGTCAAGTGATTTTACCTAAAAGCTAAGGTGGTTTTGATTAAAACGTCTCGACATTTTATATCAAACAAAAAGTCCTAAGAAATACTCAGGACTTTTCTATTGTTATCATCGAAACTAAGTTTCTATTTATTTCATTTGAAATAATGGGCGAGAAGACATGAACTCGTTTACACGATCTGCAACTCCATCAATGATTTCTTCGTTATCAATATTCATTAATACTTCGTCAATCAAGTCAGCAACAGTTTGCATATCTGCTTCAACCAACCCACGAGTTGTTACAGCTGCCGTACCCAAACGAATCCCCGATGTAACGAAAGGAGATTTATCATCGAAAGGAACCATGTTTTTGTTACAAGTGATTTCTGCCAAAACTAAAGCGTTTTCTGCTTGTTTCCCAGAAATACCTTTGTTACGTAAGTCGATCAACATACAGTGATTATCTGTACCTCCAGAAACAATGTCATAACCTTTTGCAACCAATGCCGCAGCCAAAGCCTTCGCATTCTTCACAACTTGTACAATATAGTCCATATAACCGTCAGATAAAGCCTCTTCAAAAGCAACAGCTTTAGACGCGATTACATGCTCCAAAGGCCCACCTTGTGTACCAGGGAACACTGCTCCGTTCAAGATTTGAGACATCATTTTCACTTCACCTTTAGGAGTTTTTGCTCCCCAAGGGTTCTCAAAATCTTTCCCCATCATAATGACTCCACCACGAGGACCACGTAAAGTTTTGTGAGTTGTCGTCGTTACGATATGACAATGAGGCATAGGATCGTTTAAGATTCCGCGGGCGATTAACCCAGCAGGATGCGAGATATCAGCTAATAACAAAGCACCAACTTCATCAGCTACCTCACGAAATTTAGCATAATCTATGTCTCTTGAATATGCCGAAGCACCACAAATTATCATTTGAGGCTTCTCTTTACGAGCAGTTTCTGCCATAGCTTCGTAGTCAATTCTTCCCGTCTCTTTGTCCACTCCATAGAAAGAAGTTTGGTAAGTTAACCCAGAAAAATTAACAGGAGAACCGTGAGTTAAGTGCCCTCCGTGCGATAAATCGAATCCTAAGATCTTGTCTCCTGGTTTCAAACATGCTAAGTAAACAGCTGCATTTGCCTGAGATCCTGAGTGAGGTTGCACATTTGCATACTCTGCATTAAACAACGCTTTCAAACGTTCAATTGCAATAGTTTCTACTTCGTCTACAACTTCGCAGCCACCGTAATAGCGCTTTTCAGGATAACCTTCTGCATATTTATTTGTCAAAACAGAACCCATCGCGCGCATTACGTTGTCTGAAACAAAGTTTTCTGACGCGATTAATTCAATTCCATTCAGTTGTCTTTCTTTTTCTTCTTCAATCAAATCGAAGATTACATCTTGTGCCATGTTTTGTTTGTATTAATTGTGTTTCAAATATAAGCTTTTATCATTAGAATTTCTAACTGATATATTCGTAATAACCTAAGAGTTATCAAAACAATTTTTCTAATGATTTGGGCGTTCCCTTCGGGCGGGCTATTCGTTGCAATCTTTACTTTGTAACTTCGCTATCGCTTTGTTTCACGCAAAGGATTTCCACTACTATCCCTAATGCATCTCGAGTTGTGAGTAACAAGTTCTTAGTTTTGAGTAATAATATTTATACTTTTTTCAGAATCATACCTTATTAATAATTGAAAACTAATTTACTTATTCAAAGGAATTTCAAATGACCTTTCAATAAAAAGGCGTTAAAAAAATGAAGAAATTCGAAGCGATAAAAAAGATTTAACCGATAGGTTTTTAAATCTTTTCGCGTAGAATGAATCATTTTCAGCCGATTTATTGAGGTCTTGATTTTTTTGTTTCGTTTTTTCATCAAGGAAAAAATGAAAGATGGTTTCTTAGATATTTAAAATTTCTAATTTCTAAACCAACCAACTATCAATTTCTCTCATTAAATTTACAGCATGAAAAACCCTACTTTTTGCATTGGTTTAATGTCTGGAACTTCGTTAGATGGTTTGGATATTTGCTATGTACGATTTGATGGTAACCAACATTTCGAAATTTTACATGCCGAAACTATAGATTATTCATCCGATTGGCGAACAAAACTAACAGAAGCTTTTCAATATTCGGCAATAGATTTATGCCAACTAGATGTAGAGTTTGGTTATTTTCTTGGGGAGAAAGTAAAAGAATTTATTCATAAAAATAAGATTGGAAAAGTAGATTTTGTTGCATCTCACGGGCAAACTATTTTTCATCAACCGCAGAAATCATTCACTTTGCAAATAGGAAACGGTGCAGCAATAGCGTCGCGTTGTCAACAAAAAGTGGTGTGTGATTTCAGAACACAAGACGTTATTTTAGGAGGACAAGGAGCCCCTTTGGTTCCGATTGGAGACGAATTATTATTTTCTAACTATGATGCATGTTTAAACCTTGGAGGTTTTTCGAATATTTCGATGAATAGAAATGGAAAACGAATTGCGTTTGATATTTGTCCGATTAATATTGTTTTGAATCATTATGCCAAACAACTCGGGTTTGAATATGATAAAAATGGAGAATTAGCAGAACAAGGATATATTAATACTACATTAGTTGGAGAATTGAACCTTCTGAATTTTTATCATCAACCTTTCCCAAAATCATTAGGTTTTGAATGGGTAACGAATGAGTTTTTAACAATTGTTGATAAGTACGATATTCCTACCGAAGATAAACTGAGAAGTTGTGTGGAGCATTTCGTAATTCAAATTAAAAATACCTTTGCTTTATACGATATCAACAATGTGTTGATAACTGGAGGAGGAGTTCGAAATTCATTTTTTATCAATCGTTTACGAGAATTATCAACTGTTGAAATCATCATTCCAACTGATAATTTAATTGATTTTAAAGAAGCTTTAATTTTTGCATTCCTTGGTTATCGTCGTGTTTATAACGAAATAAATTGTTTGGCATCTGTAACAGGAGCGAGCAAAGACCATTCGTCTGGAATTATATATCACTTATAAAGTCTATCTAAATAATAGAGTTTAAAAAATATTTTATTTACATTTATTCGATAACCAAGAATAAATGCGATATGAAATATTCGAAAAATAAAGATGTTATTTTACTTCATGGCTTATTTGGAAGCCTTAGTAATTGGGGAAATATTATCAAGAATATTGAAATAAATTATAATGTTTATACGCCAACATTTCCTTTATTTTCTACACATTTCAAAAGAAATTCACTTCAAAATTTAGTTCAATTTCTAGAAAATTACATTCAATCTAATAAAATTGAAAATCCAATATTAATTGGAAATTCTTTGGGCGGTCATGTTGTATTGCTGTATGCGTTGGCACATCCAAATTTGTTTGATAAATTGATTTTAGCTGGAAGTTCAGGTTTGTATGAAAGCAATTTGCAGGCTTCTTTTGTGCGTGTGCGAGATTACGAGTATATCAAAAATAAGATAGAAGAAGTTTTTGAAACAAAAAATGTTGTAACAAAAGAGTTGGTTGATGATGTTTTTTCGGCCGCTAATACGCCTACACAAGCTTTGACTATAATTTAAATTGCGCGAGATGCAAAGCGACAAAATTTGAAACATCTTTTACATAAAATAGATCAGCCAGTTTTATTGGTTTGGGGAAAACAAGATATTGTGACACCGCCAAATGTTGCTGAAGAGTTTTTTGCACATTTACCTAATGCAAAATTAGCTTATAGCGATGATTGTGGTCATGTGCCGATGATGGAACAGCCATTACTTTTTAATCAACATATCAACAATTTTTAAGTGCTTAAAAATGAATCATCCCGAGTATTTAGCTTTTGCTTTACCAGCTTTTTTTCTTTTTTATGGCTTGAATATGTAGTTGTTAAAAAGAAAAAATTAAAGAATATTTATAAGTATGAAAGTTCGGTTTCTAATATTTCAATAGGAATTGCAGAACGATTATTGAATCTTTTTATTACGGTAAGTTTTTACAATTTGTATGTTTGGATTTACGAAAATTATCGTCTTTTAGATATTTCAAATGCTTGTTGGATTTGGGTTGTGATGCTTTTAGCGACAGATTTTGTTTGGTATTGGTATCATCGTTTGGGACATGAAGTCAATATTTTTTGGGGAGCCCATATTGTGCATCATCAATCCGAAGAATTTAATTTTACGGTGGCGGTACGTATAACAACTTTGCAAGCAATTGTTCGCAATATTTTTTGGTGTATTTTGCCTTTTATTGGTTTTCATCCAAATTTAGTGATGACGATTTTGGTGGTTCATGGCGTGTATTCTTTTTTTACGCATACGCAGATTTTGGAGAAACAAAAATGGCTTGAATATATTTTTATAACACCTTCTCTTCATGGTGTTCATCATGCTTCTGACGAAAAATATTTGGACAAAAATTATGGAGATGTATTTGTTTTTTGGGACATATTATTTGGTACTTTTCAGAAAGAAGAAGAAAAACCAAGATATGGATTGACGCATCCTATCAATAGTTACAGTTTTTTGTGGCAACATTTTCATTATTATTTAGAGTTGTATGAAGCTGCTCACCGAAAATCCTCTATTAAAGAGAAATTGACGATATATTTTGGTAGTCCAGCAGTGATGGATCAGGAAATAAGACCAATTATTGAAAAGAAATGGATGTCTAAGAATAAAGTGAATAGTTATCATTTCAAATACAAAGGTTATATTAATTTACAATTGATTTTATCGTTTTTTGCGATGAGTATTCTAACATATTACTTTGATCAATTTGATAATTTAACCAAAGGTTTCTTCGTTGTATTTGTCTTGATTACATTAATAAATATTGGTGCACAATTAGAACAAAAAAGATGGGTACCGTATTTAGAACATATTAGATTTTTAGTGTTTTGTAGTTTTTTTATCATTCAATCTCATAATTATTTCTTGCTGATTTTACCTTTCATATTCGTTTTTATCATCGAAAAGATGTTTAATTTTAGTAATTGGTATCAAAAAAGTATTTTAAAGATTATATAAATGATAATTTAGGTCTTATTGTTTCGTTTTGATTAGGAGGTTAAAAACGAGTTCATTATTTTTACCAAACTAAAAAAAATATAATGATAGTTTCTAAACTTTTTAACCAATTTTTTCATAGCCAAACCTCAGGAGGAATTTTATTGATTTTCTGTACTGCGTTTTCTTTATTATTAGCCAATTCACCAATTGCAGAATCTTATGATGCGATATGGTTAACAGATATGTTTGGGCATTCTTTTGCACATTGGATTAATGATGGTTTGATGGCTATTTTCTTTTTCTTGATTGGTTTAGAATTAAAACGCGAAGTTTTTGTAGGTGAATTGTCGGATACTAAAAAAGCAATTTTACCTGTTTTTGCAGCTTTGGGAGGAATGTTAATTCCTGCATTTATTTTCTTTTTGACGAATAAAGGAACGGATACCATTCATGGTTTTGGAATTCCGATGGCGACAGATATTGCTTTTGCTGTTGCTATTATAACTATGTTAGGAAAAAGAGTTCCATTATCATTAAAAGTATTTTTAACAGCTTTAGCTGTTATTGACGATTTAGGAGCAATTGTCGTGATTGCATTGTTTTATCCGAATCCAGAATTACCTTTAGATTTTACACAATTCGGAATTGCAATTGCCATTTTGTTAGGTCTTTTCGCTTTAAATAAATTAAAAGTAAAATCAATAATTCCTTATATCATTGGAGGGATTGCTGTTTGGTGGTTTATGTTGAATTCGGGTATTCACGCTACAATTGCGGGAGTTTTGGTTGCATTTACAATTCCATTTGATAAGGACGATTCTAAATCACTTTCAGCTAAAATGGAGCATGCTTTACATATTCCAGTAGCATTTATTATTCTACCATTATTTGCTTTAGCAAATACCGCAATTACGATAGATGGTGGAGGATTAGCGCATTTTAGTATTCCTTTAGCTTCGGGTATTTTCTTAGGATTAGTTGTAGGAAAACCAGTCGGAATTACATTATTTACATGGATTGCGGTTAAATTAGGATTGTGTGAATTACCTACAGCAGTAAATTTCAAACGAGTTTTTGGTGTCGGAATTTTAGGAGGAATTGGATTTACAATGTCTATTTTTGTTTCGATGTTGGCCTTCAAAGACCCAAGTTATATAAATGAAGCGAAATTGATGATTTTAGTAGCTTCGTTAACAGCTGCTATTGTTGGATTTATTGTTTTAAAAATATTATTAACTACAAAACAAGATTATTCAGATTAAGAATAGTCAATTCATAAATAATAGAATCGAATTTTTCTTCGGAGAAATTCGATTTTTTTTTGAAGATGATTCCGTAACTTCGTGTAAAATTTTTGAATAAATGAGAACGTATCAAGAAACAATCGATTGGTTGTTTACAAATTTACCAATGTTTCAACGTGTTGGAGCATCAGCAATGAAAGCAGATTTAACAAATATTACAGCGTTATGCGAGTATTTGGGAAATCCTCAAACTAAGTTTAAAACGGTTCATATTGCAGGGACAAATGGTAAAGGAAGTACGTCTCATATGTTGGCCTCTATTTTTCAGGAAGCAGGTTATAAAACAGGTTTGACAACTTCTCCACATCTCAAAGATTTTCGTGAACGAATACGTGTAAATGGAGAAATGGCTGATGAAGAATTTGTGATTGATTTTGTGAATAAGCATGAGCAAAAAATAATTGATCAAAAAGCATCTTTTTTTGAAATTGCAATTGCGATGGCTTTCGAATATTTTGCACAACAGAAAGTTGATATCGCGATTATAGAAACTGGTTTGGGCGGACGATTAGATTCAACGAATATTATTTTACCAGAACTTTCTGTGATTACGAACATTGGTTTAGATCATACACAATTTTTGGGTGATACATTGGACAAAATTGCATTTGAAAAAGCTGGTATCATAAAACCAAATACAGCGGTTGTAATTGGTGAAACAACAGCAGAGACAAAAACAATTTTTGAACAAGTAGCGAAAGATAGAAATGCAAAAATCATTTTTGCTGAAGAAAAACATTTTCAAGATTTAGCTTCAGATTTGAAAGGGTCTTATCAAATCAAAAATAAACGTACCGTTTTAACCGCTATTGAACAATTGCAAAAACAAGGTTGGGCAGTCTCTCCTGAAAATATTACGAATGGCTTATTGAATGTTGTAAAGAATACAAATTTGCGCGGACGTTGGGATATTTTAGGACAACACCCATTAATTGTTGCTGATACTGCGCATAATCCACATGGTTTAGCAGAGGTTTCAAAACAAATAAATGAGCAAGCTTATAATCAATTGCATTTGGTTTTAGGATTTGTGAATGATAAAGATGTTTTATCTATTTTAAATTTCTTTCCTAAAAAAGCAACTTATTATTTATGTCAACCAGATGTTCCTCGAAAATATGACATTGACGACTTGTATAAAATCATACCAGAAGATATTACCGATAAACACTTTTTTGATACTGTAGAAAAGGCATTAATTGCTGCAAAATCAAATGCAACAGAAAATGACATGATTTACGTTGGAGGTAGTACATTTATTGTTGCAGAAGTCATCTAATTTTAAAATAATATGAAATAAATCATGATAGACTCCGCTTGAATAGCGGAGTCTATATTTTTTATAACCTATAATAATTATTTTATGTATTAAATGCATGTAATTCATGATTTTGAAAGTTTTTTTACTGAATTTACGATGGTTTAGTTAACTCAAAAAATATGAAAAAAGTTTTATTTGTTTTTACACTTATAGCAACTGCGACATTTGTAAAATCACAGGTAGATGGATATCCCCTGAATTTTATAGTATAAGTTAAGCTACATATTTTAAAAATTGTAAATTATACCCGTTGTGCATTTTGATTGATAAATAATAAAGTTGTTCATTTGATTGAAAAAGAGTAAATTTATTTAACTTCAAAATGTTTACAATGAACAACTTACTTGCAAATTACGAAAGAATATTGGAAGTTCTACGAAAATTATCCACAGATACACTTTTTAATTTATAAATTTAGATGACCTAAACTTCTTTTTAGGACTCATAAGTCTTGTCTTAACAGTTGAATTTATGGGTATTGATAGTGAAAATCATTAATTTTGAAATCTCCCTTAAGTGCTAAGTTGTAATATTCAACGAAGTATTTACGATCGTATAAAACGTAGATTATCAGAGCAAATTAATAGTATTCTAGCTAAAATTACTGCA
>NZ_DKSQ01000052.1:2681-3400 GCF_002472765.1 Empedobacter sp. UBA7252 | reverse complement strand
AATATGGAGTAGAAGATTCTGATATTACAAATCAGTTGAAAAATCTTTTCGAACCAGAATTAATCAAATCAAATACACACAAATTATTCACTGATCTTGAAATGCCATTGATGCAAGTTTTGGCTGATATGGAATTGGAAGGTGTTAATTTGGATGTTCCGTTCTTGAAAGAACTTTCGGTAAAACACGAAGCGAAATTAAGAGAATTAGAAACAAAAATTCACCAAGATGCTGGAGAAGAGTTTAATCTTAATTCGCCAAAACAATTAGGAGAAATCTTGTTCGATAAGTTAAAATTAGATCCAAAAGCAAAGAAAACCAAAACTGGACAATATGCAACTGGAGAAGAGATCTTATCGAAACTGAAAGATAAACATCCAATTATTAAGGATATTTTAGAGTATCGTCAATTACAAAAATTAAAATCAACTTATATTGATGCGCTGCCAGAATTGGTGAATCCAAAAACGGGTCGTGTGCATACAACGTATGCGCAAACGGTTGCTGCAACGGGACGTTTGTCTTCTGTAAATCCGAATTTACAAAACATTCCGATTCGTTCAGAAGAAGGTCAGCAAATTCGTAAAGCCTTTGTTGCGCGAGATGAAAATCATGTGATTATTTCTGCCGATTATTCGCAAATTGAATTGCGTTTGATTGCACAAATGTCACAAGATCCTGCAATGGTAGAAGCTTTCAAACATGGAGAAGATATTCAC
>NZ_DKSQ01000052.1:562-2587 GCF_002472765.1 Empedobacter sp. UBA7252 | reverse complement strand
CTTCTACTGCCGCAAAAGTTTTCAATGTAGATTTAGATGAGGTGACGCGTGAACAACGTAGTCAAGCGAAAACGGTAAACTTCGGAATTATTTATGGTGTTTCGGCTTTTGGTTTAGCAGATCAAGCAAATATTTCTCGTAAAGAAGCCAAAGCATTGATTGATGCGTATTATGAAACTTATCCAACGTTGAAAGCGTATATCGAAAAACAAGTTGAGGTAGCTCGTGACCAAGGTTTTGTAGAAACGTTAATGGGTCGTCGCCGTTATTTGAAAGATATCAATTCGAGAAATGCTGTGGTGCGTTCGCATGCTGAGCGAAATGCTGTAAATGCGCCAATACAGGGTACTGCGGCGGATATCGTGAAAATGGCAATGATTCAAATTCAGAAAGAATTGAAGAAAAATTATAAAACCAAAATGATTTTACAAGTGCATGATGAGTTAATTTTTGATGCACCCAAAGATGAGTTTGAAAAAGTTTCTGAATTAATCAAATCGACTATGGAAGCTGCAATGCAAATGGATGTTCCGTTGATTGCAGAAGTCGGAGTAGGAGCGAATTGGTTAGAAGCTCATTAGAAAAATATTATTTACAATAATTACAAAGCGTTACTTTTTAGTAGCGTTTTTTTTTGTTAAAATATCTACAAAATATTCTGATTAACAAATTCTTAACGAGATTAAAATATATCTTTAATTCATTATTGATTTTAAATTATATGAAAAAACTATTTTACTTATTTACATTGTTTACGATTTGTTTAAATGCTCAAATTATAAATCTAAAAATATTAGACCTTTCGGATAATTTACCACTTTATGATGCAGATGTATATTTCAAAAATTCGACTAAGAATTTTGTATCAGACATGAAAGGAAAAGTTGTGGTTGATTTAAACAATGTTTCGCAAACAGATGAGTTAATCGTTTCGAAAAAAGATTATCAAGATGCAATAATCAACGTATCGGAATTAAAATCTGAAATGATAATCAAACTCGAAAGAGTATCCGAAATCGAGTTAAAAGAAGCTTTTGTAACAAACTTGAAAGCCGAAGATGTTCTACAGAAAGTTTATGATAATTATGATAAAAACTTTAATATTGAACAATATTATTTCTTAGTTAATTTTCAACAAGATTTGTTATTTAATAATAATGAACGGGATTTTATTGATGCAGATTTACAGTTTAAATTTAAACGAGGAGATTTGAAAATTAAATCAAAAGGAATTGTAAACAACGAAATAAAAAGTGGACGAGAACCAAATTCAAATATTCGTTTGATTTATTATTTGGAGAGTATTTATTTGAAAGAAAAATATATTAAGCAATTTGTATACTTATTAAAGGAAAAGAAATATGAAGAATCTAATTTATCATTAACAAAATATGGAGATAGTTTTGTTTATGAAGTTACAATAAAAACAAAATCAAGAGATGTATTTCTGACAATTGATAAAGATACATTTGCTGTTGTTGAGTTTTATTGGGAAACGACTATTCCGGAAACTAAATATTCAGAAAATGAATTTTTAAGAGAAGCAAAAGTTGTTTATAAATATCGTCCTCATAACGGGAATTGGGTGTTGAAAGAAACGTCTGCAATTTGGAACACTACTTATGAAAAAGATGATGAAAAAACAGATTTAGATATGAATTTTAGTATAATCGTAAATGATTATAACACGCAATCTTTTTCAGAGTTCAACAAATCGGTGAACGAAAAGATGGATATTAGAAAAAGTTTTAAATAAAATAAAAACCCAATAAATAAAAATATAATTGTCGCAATTACCTCGTTTTTAGGAATTAATCTGTCAGCACAAACGCAAAAAGAAAGCATACGAGCAACTTACAAAGCCGAATTTATTTTTGATTATGAACAATCGAAGGATATGTTTTCAAAGAATTTGCAACCAGCTTTCAAAATGGCTATAGATAGAGGAGTTTTTGTCGATTTTATATTAGAAAGTAATAAAAATTTATCTGTTTTTCGAGCAGATACAAAAGTGAATAACGCACA
>NZ_DKSQ01000052.1:0-490 GCF_002472765.1 Empedobacter sp. UBA7252 | reverse complement strand
CATGAAGCGGATATGGTTGTACAAGAGATTTTGAAATCGGAACAAAATCCTTTGTATAAAGATTTTTCTAAAAATGAATATTATAAACAGTTTGATATTAATGTAAAAACGTATTTGGTTAAAGAAAATATACCTAATTTTAATTGGAAATTAACGAAAGAAAAAGCTGTGATTAATGGTTATAATGTCGTAAAAGCGATTGATCAAGATCGAGATGGAAATGAATTTACGGCTTGGTATTCGCCTGAAATAAGATATAAAGATGGACCTTATTATTTTTCGAATTTACCGGGGTTGATTTTACAAGCAGAAATTATTTCGCCTTATTTTACAGTGATTTTTAAGATTAATCAACTTGAAATTTTGAAAGAAAATCTTAAAATTAATTTACCTACAAGAGGAAAAGTAATGACGTTAAGAGAAATGCAAAACGATATGAATGCATCGTAAACATCGAATGAAGGAGTTGAAAAATAGTCAAAATAAAAGC
>NZ_DKSQ01000027.1:0-4262 GCF_002472765.1 Empedobacter sp. UBA7252 | reverse complement strand
TTCGTTTTTGTGTCAAGACTTCCCCGTAGGGCATATGAATTCATTAAAAAACAATAATAACTCATGAGTAAAAATGAACGTAATAAAATAATGAACTACTAATTATCTTCTTATTCTCGTAATTATGTTCAGAACCTCATTCTTAACCTCAAATACTTACTACATTATACTTTTTACATACTACAATTCCCACATCTAATCTGTACTTTTTACTTAATACATACTACATCTTAACAATCCCTTCCGATACACGAACCACGAACAAACCATACGGAACGCATATACAATGGATACAGAATGGATACAGCGCGGATACACAACCGATACAGAAAAGTGTCATTTTGGATATACACCGATACAGGAATTTAACACTTTTTAACACTTTATTTTCTAATATTCTGTCATTTCAAGAAATCTAATCTGTACATAATTGAATTCTCTCAATACTAAAATCTCACATCTCACATCTAAATAATAGGTAGCAGAGCCCAATAAATTTGGAAAATGACATGAAACGCTTTACATTTAGTGTGCGAATAAAAAAGATAAAACGAATGCTTTCAAAGTCTCCTTACCGAGGCTCTGATAGAGAGCGTGTAAAGAAAGGATAGCCCTTTACTTTACGATCCGTGTTTTAAAAATGTTATAAATACGGAGTATTGTTCTTTAAAAGAATGGAAAAAACAAACAGACTTTGTCTGGTGGTTTTTTACGGATGAATGGAAATTGTTTCGTTCTCATTTTGTGTTGGGTTTTATGGAACGATGTACTTACAAAGTAGAGGAATTATATGGTAAAATACCAGATAGAGCACCCTCAACTTTTACTCGTGGTTCCGCCAGAAACCGTCTCTGAACAAGTCAGAGTTGCCTAAAAGTTAACGAGGAGTGCCCTACTGGAATATTTAGCAAAGTTACAAAATTCCAGCAATAGGCAAACTCTCGGTCAACTCGTGGCAATCTGGCGGATTTCGAACGAGTGACATCGTCTAAAGTAACTTATAATTTACTTTTTTTCTGTCGCTATTGTTTTCATAAACAAATATATAAATAAAAATAGATAAAACAAAATAAATTAATCTATTTTGATATGAATAAAGAATTTTATCAAAAAGAATATGGAAAAAGAGTTTCTAAATTCTTAATCTATTATAATCTTACAGAAGGTGATTTAGCTAAATTAATTGATTCAAACTCTACCAATATTAGAAGTATCATTAATGGTGAAGTTGGCTTAAATATTAACAAGATGATTAATATTGCATCTGTATTCGGTCTTACATATTACGATTTTGCAAATCCAAAATTTAAATTACCTTCAAAAAGTAGTCTTCCTGAATTAACTATTAAAATAATTAAAGAAAGACAGAAAAAAGGCTCTATTATCCGTGATAAATCTAATATTCTTGCAGTAGAACTTGATCGTTTAATAAATGAAGGTATTTTAAATAAACCTATTACTTCAAAAATTCTTCTATCCTTAATGAATTCTGATGCTCAGAAAAAAAGCTCAACTAGTATTACAAATCTTTTAAGAAAAGAACCTAGAAATACATTAATAATACAGCTTAAACAAAAATATGGGAATGAAAGTATTTTTATTGAAAAAAAATATGCTGAAAAATATACAAATATGAGCACCGAAAAACTAAAATTATTATTGGACTCTAAATAGATTATTAAAGGATTTAATAACCTTTAATAAAATTATTTCTCTCTTTACTAATTTAATTTTAAGAAAATAGGAATTATAAGAAACACTTGAATAAATTATTATGATTATTAATAACACTACTGAAAATAAGAAAACTAAATTAGAAATTCATTATTATTTTTCGGATGGATCACATAGTATTGATGCTGAAGTATATCTTTCTAACTTAAAAAATGTATTAGATATTATTAAGACAATATCAAGTACTTTTAAAATAATACATAAAATTGAAATAGAACCTGCAAAAGAAGGAGGATTTGAAACTTATATCACTGTTATTGAAGAATCTCTTAAAGCATTTCCATATTTATCTGAAACTTTAACAGGATGTGCAAGTTTTTTATTAGCTAATCCTGCAAAAAAATTATTTGATAATTTTTTCAAAACTAAAATTGAGAAAGAGAGTGATCAAATTGATTTTGAAATAAAAAAATTAGAACTAGAAGAGAAAAATATTGACGTAGAAAATAAAAAACTAGAATTAGAAAAAAGAAAAGAAGATTTACTATTAAACACAAAAAAGATTGAAGAAAAGTCAAATAATTTACAAGATAATTTAAAAATTATTACCTCAAGATCAAACTTTTACAAGGAAGTAAACAAAATCAAAAAAGTTAAAAAAATAGGTTTTAATAATTTTATTAATAATGAATCAAACAATGAAGAACAAATAGTTAAAAAAGAGTTATTCAAAAACTTTATTGTAGATACACCGGAATTAAATTCTATAATAGATAAACAAGCTGAGATCGAAATTATTTCTCCTGTGTTAGATAAGGATAAACCTTATAAATGGAAAGGAAAGCTTAATGGAGAAGATATTACAATTAATATGAAATCAAATATTTTTAAATCAGAAGTTCAGTCTGGAAGAATCAAATTTAAGAAAGGGTCAAAATTCATATGTAACTTAGAAATTAAACGTAAGTACGATGCTAATGGTAATATCAAAGTTACTTCATATGACTTATTAAATGTATGGAAATATATTTCTGGAAAAAAGGAAGTAATAATAGAAGATTTATAAATTATAAACTATTATAATTTGCTTTGAAATACTGTAGAAATGGATATAACATATGAGTTTTTAATTGAAATAGGAAATCAAATTTCATATCTTAGAGAAAAAAAAATCAAACTTTAGATTATTTAGAATACTTAAGCGGAATTGATTCAAGCGATATTAATAAGTATGAAAAAGGAAACTTAACTATACGTAATTTAATCCGAATAGCTAAAGCTTTAAATGTTCATCCCAAAATTCTTTTAGATTTTGATTTTAATAAATATAATAATGAATCAAATCGTTGAAGAAATGGTAAAACTAAGAACAAAATTGTAATAAGATTATGCAACTGCAACAAAAGACATTAGAGAAATTAAGAAATTTAATCAACGAGGAAACTGAATATCGCTCAGGACCTAAACTTGTTGAATTCTTTAATAGTTTAGGAGAAAACGATAGTTACAACAGAGATGAAGGTTTTCCTTCAAGATGGATTTATACAGACGCAAAACTATCTAAAATTAACGGAACACCAGAGTTAGATAAATGTATTCGAAAACTTTTTGCACCAGTCAATTTTATTGGAAGGTTTGGAGAATTGGACAAGTCAATTGCAGACTTCAATCAATATCTAGCTTTTGACGGTTGGCAGGTTCTTAGAAAGGAAACTGAGATAACATTTGCCAAAGCTGGCAAAATAATATTTGAAGAAAAGGTTGACGTAAAAGAAGATGATTTTTTGCAAAAAGAGTTTAGCAATATTTCTTTAGACAAATTGGGACTTGACAACATCATCACAGAAACGTTGAATATCAGATTTAACGAAATAAAGAAATGTTTAAATGTAAAAGCACCAATGTCTGTGATTTTCCTTTCAGGAAGTTCACTTGAAGGAATACTCTTAGGAATTGCATCAAAATATCCGAAAGAATTTAATCAATCGAAAACTTCACCTAAAGATCAAAGCGGGAAAGTAAAGCCATATCACGAATGGACACTAAACAATTTTATTGACACAGCACATGACATTGGCATTTTAAAAGAAGATGTAAAGAAATTCAGTCATTCCTTGCGAGACTTTAGAAATTATATTCATCCTTACGAACAAGTTAATTCAAGATTTAATCCTGACGAACATACAGCAAGAATTTGTTGGCAAGTTTTGAAAGCTGCAATCTATCAATTAACAAACAACAAACCTCAATAATAAGCTAAAAAATCAATTACTTAATAAATAGAAAACTAAAGCTCAATATAGTTTTACAAACACTAAAGAACGAACACCAGCTGATAACAACCTTAACTGTTGCACATCTTGATATTTTGGATACAAGTAAAATATATAACCTCTTTTAAAAACGATTTTAGTGAGGTAGTTTATTTTTTCACAACAAGGTATACCTCTTATTTTATCGTCTATTTTTTTGAAGGACAAAATAGCCTATTTCTTCGGGGTTTGTTCGAGTATCCTTCGACAATGGTGTAATCTTCCCCTTGTTAAGAACACTTAAAAGTAGAGTTTTTATTTAATATTATTGTATTA
>NZ_DKSQ01000032.1:669-7121 GCF_002472765.1 Empedobacter sp. UBA7252 | reverse complement strand
AGGAACGCCTCAGTTAAATGGAAAAGTTGAACAATCTCATTTAACTGATAAAAAAGAGTTTTATCAACTTTTAAGCTATACTGATGATGTTGATCTAAATCAAAAATTAGAACAATGGGAAAAACTTTATAATTTCAATAGACCACATGGTTCATTTAAAGGTAAAACTCCTTATGAAATACTAAAATTAAAACTAAAATAATTATATTTAATGTCTATGAAGTGATGAAGTACGACACTCATAGTATTGAGATTTGAGATGTTAGTTATTAGACTTTTGTTATTGTATGTTCTTTTTTATTCATTGGTTTATTGTTTTATGAATAATGTATTCATGAATCCTTTGGATTTGGCTTGATACAAAAACATTTGAGATGTTTGCTATTATTATGTTCATTTTATTAATTACTTTTTTCTTGATAAAAAAGTAATCAAAAAATGAAGGCTTCAATTCTGGACGGTCAATCTTCATTTCGCTTCACTAAAATGTTTAAATCACTCCTTTCAGTCGGTAAACATTTTTACGTTTCACTTAACGGATTGACATTCGTCTGCGAATTTTTATGCCAGGTTATTGCTCTTAATTTTTAGCGTTTATTAGTGAATGATTTGTTGTAGTGTTCGTTCAATAACTTTTCGACATCAGACATTTTGTAGTAGATTTTGTTGCCTACTTGACAGAATGAAACCTTTCCTTCATTTCTCCACGTTTGAGCAGTTCGTTTTGAGATTTTCATTAGCATTAGAAACTCTTGGTTATCCATAAATGTTTCTTGTTTAGCTGCTAATGCTTTGTTTAATTTTTTAGTGATTTCCTCTAATTGGAATACGATCGCATCGTATTGATCCTTTGTTAAAATGATTGCTTCCATTTTCTAATTTGTTTAAGATTATGAAACAAATGAAGTACAGAAAAAAAAGTCCGTTAGTCCTGAAATGGTCTTGTCAGGACCATATCTTTTTGAATGGCTGATAGATAAAGACTTTTGATTTTTGAGGTTGAACGTATGAACAGGACTTTTTGGACCAAACAAAATCCTAACTGGGATAGTTAGGATTGCGAATATTATAGTAATTTATCTACATCAATTCGTTTTGCGTTATTCGGTCGTTTTTCTTCTCTTGATGGAGTGAGTATGGTTTTGACCGTTTCAATACTTACTTTATTTCCGTCTTTGTCTACAAAAGAATAAACAATCATTTTAGAAATCTCGTTTACATTTCCATCTAAATAATTTTTACCATTAATAAACAACTCTCTGTTTAATTGGTAAAATATGTCTACCAACTGATTGACCTTTCCATTGAATTGTAGTTTGTTGTAATTGCATTTTTCTTCTTTAACCACTTGTAATTCTTCCGTTAATGTTCTGATGTGTTGTAAGTGGTCAATTTTTTTGTTGCATTGCTCTGAATATTCTGGAAGCTTTGGATTGATAAAATGAATGTTAGCTTGTTCGTATTCGTATTTCTCATCAGTTAAGAAAAAGATCTGATCGCAATAATCCTCCATCTGTTCCAAATTTTTCTGCGTTTTATAAAAAGAAAAATATCGTTCTTCTGAATCTGCATTGATGTATCTTGGTGCAGGTCTTTCTTCGTCTTTAATCTCTATTGGTTTATATAAACCTAATCGAATTATTTCTTATGAAGTATAAATTTTCATTAAACGAGTTTTATTTCTTCCTTTTTCAAACAGAAATTCATTTACTGAAACTAACTTTTCAAACTTATTAATCCAATGTAGCTTATCTTTTGCATATAAAAGTTGATGTTTGATAAAATCAGCAATTTCAGAATGAGAAATCTCAAATATTTTGTCAATTAATGCTTGACAATACCCGTCATTTGTAAGAGGTTGCACCTCTATAATATCAAATTCTTTCGACTTTACATTGTGTAAAGCAACTTGTGTAAACTCTTTGAATTGTACAGTTTCTTTTATCAAATACTTCATCATAAATTAAGTTTTAGCAATTAACCTTTTATAGTGTAATTTGATGTAAATTAATGCATTACAAAGATAAAATGTGTCGTTAAAGATATTTAAAACTTCCTTATTCGATGTATTGCTCTATTCTTTATAATATATGCTTTTCAACCACAAACTAGCTTTTACTAAAAGGATTAATACAGGAACTTCGACTAGCGGACCAATAACTCCTACAAAAGCTTGTGGCGAGTGAATACCAAATATCGCAATAGAAACTGCAATGGCCAATTCGAAGTTATTACCTGTTGCTGTAAATGAAATAGATGCATTTTTATCATAAGGAACCTTCATTGCTTTATTGATAAAGAAACTGATGAAGAACATCAGTGCAAAATAGATCACTAATGGGATTGCTACTTTGATTACGTCTAAAGGTAATTCAAGTATTTTATCTCCTTTTAAACTAAACATTACCACAATAGTAAATAATAATGCATAGAGTGTTATGGGAGAAATTTTGGGCACGAATACACGATTGTACCATTCTATACCTTTCTTTTTAATTAGCGTGTATCTCGTGATAAAACCTATTAAAAATGGAATACCTAAATAGATCAATACACTTTGGGTTACTTCTATCATTGAAACCGAAACATTAAAATTAGCTAAACCTAATTTACTTGGCAATACATTGATAAATAACCAGACTAGAAAGCTATAACTCAATACTTGGAAAATACTATTTAATGCTACTAACATCGCTGTGTATTCTCGATTTGCTTTGGCTAAATCACTCCATACAATAACCATTGCAATACATCTAGCTAATCCAATAAGAATTAATCCAGACATATAATCGGGTTCGTTGTGTAGAAATAGAACTGCCAAGCCAAACATTAAAATTGTTCCAATTACCCAATTAAGCAACAAGGAAATTCCTATAACCTTTTTATTTTTAAACGCTTGAGGTAAGAGTGTATAATCAACCTTTGCTAATGGTGGAAACATCATAATAATTAAACCTAATGCCAAAGGAATATTAGTTGTACCCACACTTAAACTTTCAACCCAAAAAGGCATATTAGGAAATACATATCCAATCGTTACCCCTGCTATCATTGCAAAAAATATCCATAATGTTAGATATCTATCAAGGAATTTTAGTTTTGGTTGCATCGTTTATTTTGTGATTTGTGAAAATATGTACATCATTTCGGTTGCGATTTGAATACTGCGTTGCTTATAAACCTCAGTTTGTTGAAGCGTTCCATCCGAAATTTTAGGATCTTCGTAAGTAATGGGAATTCGCTTTTCAGCACCGGAAATAAAAGGGCAACCTTCATCTGCTTGGGAACAAGTTAGAATCGCTGCGAAATTTGAAATAGGATTGAAAGCATCATTATATTTCTTAGAAAAACCGATAATTGGTAAACAATTTTCATCAAATTTTATGGCGTAAATAGGATTTATACTATCTGCAATTTTTAGAATTTGTAAGCCTTGATTTTCTAATGTTTCTGCTACTTTAGGAAACAAAGCTGTTTCTTGTGTACCACCTGAATAACAGTGTACATTATCTATATTATAGAATGATGCTGAAGTTTGCGCCCAAACCTGTGATAAATGACTTCTTCGAGAATTGTGTGTACAAATAAAATTAAGGTTTACCGGTTTTTTACTATTTACCTTTCCTTGAATGTAATCTATTAAAGGTTGTAAAATTGTTTTCCTTTGGTTGCTAACAGTATTGATTTTTTGAATTTCTTCTACTGTATTTTTTAATGCTTTGTTCATTATTTAGAATTCAGATTAACAACATCCAGAATTAGGTGTGCAACAAGAAGATTTTTCTTCTTTCACTCTAAATTTATTTTCAGTTGCAACGGGAATACCGCAAGCATCTTCCGCTAAACAAGCTGTTTTTTTATTTTTTAAAATGAAATGTTTTCCATTAAATTCAAGATCGTATTTCCCAATTGTAGTCGACTGATATTCAACTTCAATCTCTGAATCTTCAATCCCTAATTTGTTTTCGGATAAGCGAATAATGTTTAATAATTTACCTGGTTTTAAACGATGTTCGTAATCGTCTGCATTCCATAGTTGAAAGTTTACTACTTTTTCGTTTCTGATGACACCACCACAATCAATAAATTTCTTTGTGATTTCTCCCACTTCTGTAACGTGGAAATGCTCTGGCACGAACGTACCATCCTCTAATTGAAATTCAACATTTTCTAATGTTGGTAAGATTTCTTTGATTTCTGAAAGTTTCATATACTTTAATTATTATTTATTAATCGTAATATTACGATGATTTATTTCAAAAAAATGCCTTAACAGCATTGATTTACTTTTACATTTTGATTGAAAAAGTTAGAAAACTCATTTTGAATTGCAGCCCAAACCTTTTGATCAATACAATAACAAACCGATTTTCCTTCGATGGAACCTTGAATAATTCCTATACTTTTTAATTCTTTTAAATGTTGAGAAATAGTGGCTTGTGCTAAACCTAATTCATCCACCAAATCTGTACAGATACACGCATTTTGCTTGATAATATGTTGAATAATAGCCACACGAGCAGGATGTCCTAATACTTTGAATAAAGTAGCTAGTTTATTTTGTTCGTCTGTAAATATTTCCGATTTAGTTGTTCCCATTAATGATTTATTATCATTGCAATATTACGATATGTTTTATAAATACTAAAATTATTTAATATTAATTATTCAATATACTGTTCTACTGCTTTATCTAATTCCTCGTTTACGATTTTGGCATAAAAAAAAATCTGTTACGTTTTACAACCTAACAGAATTCTATCTTATTTATATCTTAAAAATGGATTATTTAATCGTAATGGAAACGGCACTTTGCAATTAATATCTGATTATCTTCGTACTTGTAAATTAAACGATGTTCTTCGTCTATTCTACGTGACCAAAACCCTGAATATTTATGTTTTAATGGCTCTGGTTTCCCAATACCAGTAAAAGGAGTACGTGAAATATCTTTCAATAAATCATTGATGCGTTTTACTTTTTTATTATCGGTTTTTTGCCAAAATAAATAATCTTCCCAAGACTCATCTACGAAAATATATTTCATCTATTCCTCGATTAATTCTCTTTCAAAAGATTGGTTGTTTTTTAATTTTTCAATGGCAGCATCTAATCTTGATTCGTTGATTCGTGAAGATAATTCATGATTTGTAGCCATTAATGAATTGTATTCTTCTAAAGACATTACAACAATACCAGAATCTTTCCCTCTGTTGATGATTAAGGTTTCAAAATTTTTTGAAACACTATCTAAATAAGATTTAATATTTTTTCTGAAATCTGAAACACTTGCTATAATCATAATCTTGTATTTTATTGTGTACAAATATATGTACAATATTTTGATTTGGAAAATCTATTTTTATACATTATTCTAAAATAATTATCTATTATTCAATAAATTGCTCTACAGCTTTATCCAATTCTTCGTTTACAATTTTAGCGTAGATTTGAGTTGTTCCGATATCGGAGTGATCTAAAAGTTTAGAAACATACTCAATACGCATACCGTTAGCTAAGGCTTGTGTTGCAAATGTATGTCGGTTTAAATGAAATGATAACGAGAACGGAAATTCTAATTCTTTACCGATTCTACGCAATTTCTGACCACATAATACATTTTTGCTACCAATTACTTTTAGTTGGTATTCGTTGGATTGTTCGAAGAAATTAGCTTCTGAAATGATTGGAAATACAAAATCATCTGGTTCGGAAGTTTCTTTTTTGTATTTGTTTAATATCTCTAAAGCAGATTGACCTACTTTGAATTGATGTGAACGTTTTGTTTTACGAATGTTTAATCTGATACGTTGTTCGTTTTCATCGTAGTTTTTCCATTGTAAGGTAACGACATAACTAAAACGTAATCCTCCGGCATAACAACTAAAAATAAACATATCTCTGAAGTAGGTATCTGTTTGACCAAATGAACTCTTGTGGTTTTTTAGCTGCTCTATTTGTTCTTTGTTTAAAAACAGTCTTGTACTCTTGTCTTTTTTGATTCGTACACTTGCAAATGGGTAAGTATTTAAACTGATTACTTCTTCACGAATGGCATCTTTAAACATTATCGCTAAAATTGAACATTTGTATTAAAACTAACATTAGTAATTTATGAACAAATTGAAATAACTGTAAGAAAGCTTCTTTACCAAAAAGGACGCAAGTTTAACAAATTGTGGAATGCCAAGGTAGTTTTTCGTTTAAATCATGACCTAAAAATAAACGAATATCCAAACAGTTATTGCAATAGCGAATCAATGCTCTGTTGTTATTAATATTATTTAGATAACTGTCCATTCAAATCTTGAAAGAGACAATTAGATTATGAAATAAAACAAATTTCTACAATTAAAAACATGATAGCTTTGAAATTTCATATAGAAAACTTGCTGAAAAGGCGAGAGTCAATTTAGCGTAATGAGCGTAAAAATGGCTTACTGTTCGCGCAA
>NZ_DKSQ01000032.1:0-450 GCF_002472765.1 Empedobacter sp. UBA7252 | reverse complement strand
TATATATCGCTAAAAATTATTTAAAAATAAATTTGCGAGTTTAGAAATAAGTTTTACCTTTGCAAACCGATTCCGAAAGGAGTTTGAAAGTGAGAGTAAATTTGACTTATTGAAATAAAAACTTTAAAATTTATCAAAATAAATTTTGCTAGTTAAAAAATAAGTATTACCTTTGCAACCGCAAATACCGAGAGGATTTGCTAAATGAGAAGTTCATTTGAAATTATAAAATATACAGAAGAAAAAATAGCCGAATAAAACGAAGTCAATCCTTTAATAATGGAGCTATAGGAAATTCGAAGTTGTAAAAAAAACAGAAGCTAACGCTTCAAACGAAATTATTTACAATGGAGAGTTTGATCCTGGCTCAGGATGAACGCTAGCGGGAGGCTTAACACATGCAAGCCGAGGGGTATAGTTCTTTCGAGGACTAGAGACCGGCGCACGGGT
>NZ_DKSQ01000079.1:0-3969 GCF_002472765.1 Empedobacter sp. UBA7252 | reverse complement strand
ACAATATTCACATGTAATGACTGCATTTACATCAAGAAAATGCTGCGAAAAAGAGTCGTAAATTTGATCCTCTACATTCTGACCTTCAAATACAAACAATATATTACTCGCCATCGAAAGTTCCTGCTTTATACATTTTTTCGATATTATGTGCTTCTCTTAATTCCTTAGAAGTAGATTTTGAGAGGGATCGAATACTGTGTTTGTTAATTAAAAAATAACAGTCTGGACGCAATAAATCATTTGTAATAATAGAAGTATTGTGTGTTGTTAATATAAATTGAACACCAGTTTTCTTTAATTCACGAACAATTACTGCTGATAAATCGTGGTGGTAAAAAGCATCAAACTCGTCTATAAATACAAGGGTTTTTTCTTTGTCTTTTATGCGTTGAAACCAATAATAAAATAATAATAATGACCGAGTACCTTGTGAGGCAATTTTTACAAAAGGGATTTCTACGCCATCGAAATCGAATCCTATCGTTTTCTTCTCGATTTCATCAATTTCCTTCAATTTACATTCAATTCCAGCATTATTTAAAAACTCCTCAAAATTTCGCAAATTGTTTTTTTCTATAATATCTTCTATTGCATTTGTTTTTGTAGCGATATTGCTGCCCATGTATTCATTCTTGGGCAAAGAACGAAAGAAAAGCATGCCTTCAATAAAACTGAAAAATCTCATGAATACTTTATTTTCCTCATTCTTATCCAGTTCGGTATTGTTTTTAACATACTTGATGATAGATAGGCCTGGATTGGTGATTTCAGTTTTAAGAGTTTCGGCCCCCTTAAAGTTAAACTGTGCTGTATTATTTTTTTCTCTGTCAATTCTCGCTAATTCTTTTCCATTAATGGAAAAGCTTTCTGTGAGAATTGTATAATAATCCAATTTTCGGTAGCTGTATTCTACTTTCGCACCTTCGATCAGGAATTCATATGAAAATTGGGCATATTTTTTTTTCGAATAGGCATTCAGATAAACTTCGTAGCCTGAGTCATTTTTCTTACCATCTGTCAGATGCTCTATAATGTCGAAAATGGCCAATCCAAGATTGGATTTACCTACACCATTATGACCGTAGACCAATGCGCTATTTACTATATCGTTTTTAATGGAATCTTTGTTAAAAGTATATCCATTTGTATCTGTAAGATCAAAAGTAACTTCCTCATTAAAACTTTTAAAATTGGAAACTTTAAATTTTGCAAGCATTGTTATAGATTTTGATCAAAAATACTAAATACTTTCTATATGCCGTAATTTTTTTACGGCATATAGAAAAGAAATGTTAAACCCTTCTTATAGGACTGGTTTCAGTATTGGGTTAGTCATTAATAATGAATAAACTGTTTTTACAAAAAAATACATTATTTTTCGCTAAGGCAGGTCTTATCTAAATATCCTGTCAGCTTGTCGAATGTGTATCTGAAATTGCCATTAATAAATTGTTGATTACCATTTTCATCCTCAAATTCTTGATATCTTTTATGGTTAATTTCTTTGAATTGATCAATATCAATGGGGTAGTTGTAATGACAGACACGTATCATGTGTAAATTTGATCCGCCATTTTCAGTTCTATGTAGTGGTACGAATTCATTTCCATAAGCTCCAGGAAGATTAGCCCATGCTTCACATTGGATATTAATTTCCTTTTTTGCCTGAAAATCATTTTCTGGCCAATATTTATAGGCTAGTTCTGCAATTCTATTAAAGACAGTTGGATTATTTATACTTAACTGCTGGGCATAAGGGAAAAGCCCATTGTCAAAATGAAAATCGGTAAGTAGCCCCCCAGTAAAGTAAAGGTAGGTGTCAATTTTTTCAGAGTAAAACATCCCATTATCTGAAATGTCTTTCATATTTAATACTTTTGACAGGAATTCAGTCGGAAAACTTTTGTTTTCAATGCCTGTGGTTAATTCATCATTAATTCTAATACGGTCGAATTCTTTGGCTACTGAGAAATCACCTATTGCATGTTTGATACTTTTTTGAGTAATAAATGTCGTTGTTGGGTGAGTCATGATAAAAACAGGATTTCGAGTAAACATTTCAAGTCCGACATAAAGTAGCTTTTCCTTATTTTCTTTTATTGTTGGGGAATACAATTGATCTGGATGATAACCCAATGCAATTGCTATGTTATTAATTGATACATCCCCTACATCTTTAAGATATTCCTTAAACTTGTTGTCTTCATAAATGAATACACCGCTAGATTCACGCTTTTTAAAAAAGAAGGACATATTAATAGTATTATTTTGCTATTTTATTGTTTAGACTACCCAATTTATGGTTGATAAAAGTGCTGACTTTGTTAATTTCTGTATTACTGAACCTAACTCCAAATAAATGTTCAAAGTGTTCAATCTGTGCTTCAATACCGTTACCTGACTGGAAGAGTTCCCAGATATTTGTCAATCCTTTATATCTGTTTATGATTCTTCTTTCCTTGAATTCACTATATCCTCTTGTGAGGAGATTTCCGCCAAGTTTGCCAAAATTCAGATCTTTAAGTGCGTCTAAGAAATTGTTCTCTTCAATTAACTTGTCTGCAGCTTTGTCTGTATTTACGCCCGAAGTCAAGTCTAATAGGCCATAGAAAATACGATGCCTTCGATCGGTATATTTTTTCATAAAAGTAATCCAAAACTCATTAAATTTTCTATGAGCAGCTTGTTGTTCCTTTAGTTTAGACGAGCCATGGATATCATTTTCAAGTTCAATAAATTTATCTCTCAACTCTTGGAAGTCAAATCGTAACTGTATTAATTTTTCTGGGATCTCAGAAATAGAAGAAACTTGGCTAAGCAGTATGTTAGTAAAAGGAGGAACAGGCAGATGTTTAAAGTTGAGATCATTTAATAAGCTTTCCAGATTCTCTTCATGTAATTTGGCTAGCCTTTCTAAAGATTGAATTGAATAAGGTGTTTTTATAAGTGAGGTAATTTGCTCTTCATAAAGATAGATAGGCAAACTTGTTTGAATACTTGAAAACCTTGAAACATTCAATAGATTCGAGACAAGTTCAGAAGAGTGTGTATGTACCTCAGAAACGATAAACTGTTCATCGGAAAGTTTGGCAGTTATTAACGGAATTTCAGTTATGGAATTACTGATTTCACTCTTTAAAAGATATTTTTTCGTAATATCTGTACCATATTTGAGGATGAATTCCTGTTGGGCTTCTTTCCTTGTTAGACCATCCGCATCCCCAATATAGATTACTTTTCCTTCCTTATCGATAACTCCATTCACAAATTTAAGTCCTCCAGCTTTTACCAGCATGTTCAAGATAGGTCTGCCATTCGGAAAGAGGGCCGGTGCCGTTAAGTTCAGATGGTTTAATTCATCTAAGGACGTATAGAAACTTGAGGATGCTATAAATGTTTCTACAAATGTATTTAAGCTAAAAAGAAATTCGAAATTTGGTTTTCCATATCCACCTAGACAATAATCCAATTCATCCAGTAGGTTGAGGCTAACATAGGCACTGTTAAAATTTATTTTATCTTCTGTCATTAATCGAAGGGTTAGAAGTATAAAGTTAAGCTTAAGTTCTGGAATAATTAATACTGTGGATAAATTTGTGTTGAAGGATTTATTAGATAAAACAGAATTAAATAGAGATTATTCGAAAGATTGTCGAATTTATAATTATGTAAACTATCTTTAAAGTAATAATATGAAGCCAGTTCTCTTGATGATATTGATTTCCTTAGCTCCAGTTTCCAAGAATCCGTCAAGTCCCGCCGGAGCTGAAAATTTTTTTCATGCCTAAAAACTGACAATTAAGAACCAAGACTTAAGTAAATCCTGAGTTGGTTGACAGTAAGTCGGTTAACCTGTAAATTGTCCATATATTTTGGAAATCAGTATTCTTTTATTGTTAAAATTATCTAAATAATATCTTCAAGAAAGAAATATTATTGTAATTTAGATCACTTGCGTCCTAAACG
>NZ_DKSQ01000104.1:13215-13377 GCF_002472765.1 Empedobacter sp. UBA7252 | reverse complement strand
CCCAAATTCAAAGTTAGTTCGTTATCAGAACAACACGATTATACAGATGAAACAGAATTTGGTGCAAAGCTTAATTTCAGAGTTCCCTTAAGTCTTATTCCAAATCAGAAAGGACGCTTACGCTTTGGTGGTCGCCTTCGATTGAAAGACAAAGAGCGCGAA
>NZ_DKSQ01000104.1:12430-13070 GCF_002472765.1 Empedobacter sp. UBA7252 | reverse complement strand
CATTTTCTATTCATACGAAAGCATAGATGGAATGGGAAATTTGAGTACTCAAAATCCTGTAAATTGGTCAAGCAATCGTTTCAATGCTGGTAAAAAATACCAAGCTGGATATTTCTATTCAAATCATCAATTAGGAAATTTAGATTTAAACAATACAAATCTATTCGAATCTAACTTAGAACCTTCTGAATATCTAGCCTCTAACTATAAAGCGAAAGAATATATTTCGGCAGGATACATTCGTTGGGATCAAGATCTATCATCTAAAACATCTTTGATCGTTGGTGTTCGTATCGAAAATACTTCGATAGATTATACTGGGAATTATGTTCAAGATGAAGAAGATTTAATTGGAGAAATCAAGCACAAAAACGATTATACAAACGTTTTACCAAGTCTTTCTTTGAAACATAAATTTACAAATGATTTTATTCTAAGAGCGGCTTTCACAACAAGTATTGCACGACCAAATTATTACAGTTTAGCACCTTTTATAAGTGTTTTGAAAGAAGATACAGAGCTTTTTGCAGGTAATCCAAATCTGAAAGCGACCTACGCCATAAACTATGATTTAATGGTTGAAAACTATTTCGAAAATATCGGAATTGTTTCGGGAGGATTTTTCTACAAAAAATTAAAC
>NZ_DKSQ01000104.1:11592-12330 GCF_002472765.1 Empedobacter sp. UBA7252 | reverse complement strand
ACATTTACAACAAATGATTTCCAAACACTTTTTCCTGACGTAGCAAACCCAGTTCCTGCTGGAGAAAACTGGAAAATGACACAAGCTAGAAATGGAGATCACGTGAATGTTTTTGGGTTTGAGGTTGCATTTCAGCGTCAATTAGATTTCATTCCAGGCGAATTTTTCAAACATTTGGGAATTTACCTTAACTATACATACACCGATTCGAAAGCCAAAGGAATTACCAATGAAGATGGTGATTTGAGAGAAGATCTTGATTTACCTAAAACAGCTCCACACATGTTCAATGGTTCGTTAGCATTCGAGAACAAAAAGTTCTCTGCACGTATTTCGGTTAATTATACAGCCGCTTATTTAGACGAAATTGGAGGAAATGCTTTCGAGGATAGTTACTATGACAAACAATTATTTTTAGATGCAAATGCGTCGTATAAATTCTCGAAGCAATTACGAATTTTTGCAGAAGCAAACAATTTAACAAATCAACCTTTACGTTACTACCAAGGAGTTTCGAGTCAAACAATGCAACTCGAATATTATCAACCACGTTTTACTTTAGGTCTAAAATTTGATTTCTAAACAATTATGAAAAAAATATTCATCACATTATCACTCTTCACTATTCTATTTTCTTGTGAATCCTCTAAACTGGCTCCAATTCCTACAAATGCAGTAAAACCAACTGTTACAACACAGCAAACACCAAATGATACTGATGATCCTGCAATTTGGATC
>NZ_DKSQ01000104.1:0-11479 GCF_002472765.1 Empedobacter sp. UBA7252 | reverse complement strand
GATCCTGCAATTTGGATCAATTATCAGAATCCTGAAAAATCACTTATTATTGGAACAGACAAACAAGAAGAGACGGGCGGTTTATATGCCTATGATTTGAATGGTAAAATCGTAAAACAAATCGTTCCACTTAATCGTCCAAATAATGTAGATGTGATGTACGGTTTTCCTCTGAATGGAAAAAACATTGACATTGCAGTGCTTACCGAACGTGCAAACAATAAAATTAGAATTGTTTCGCTTCCAGATTTTAAATTGATTGACAATGGCGGAGTCGAAGTTTTCAAAGACGAAACATTACGAGACCCAATGGGAATTGCGCTCTACAAAAGCAAAAACAACAAGTTTTATGCAATCGTTGGTCGTAAAGACGGTGTAAGTGGCGAATACCTACATCAATATGCATTAGAAAACAAGAACGGAAAAATAGAAGCAACTTTAGTACGCAAATTTGGAAATTATTCGGGTAATAAAGAGATTGAAGCCATTGCAGTTGACGAAGAATTAGGCTTTATTTATTATGCTGACGAAACAGCAGGAATTAGAAAATATTATGCTGATCCAGAAAAAGGAAACGAAGAAATTGCATTTTTTGGGCAAAAAGATTTTAAACGCGACCACGAAGGAATTGCAATTTATAAAACCAATGCAACAGATGGCTATATCTTAATTTCGGATCAACAAGCAAATTATTTTAATGTATACAAACGACAAGGTGAAGCTTCAAATCCGAATGAACACAAATTGATTGCTAAAATCCCAGTTTCTACTATCGAATGTGACGGAGCTGATGCTATAAACTTCAATTTTGGAACTAAATTCCCAAAAGGTTTCTTTGTTGCTATGAGCAATGGAAAAACATTCCAAATCTATGATTGGCAAATAATTCAAAACGAAATTGATAAACAAGCAAAATAATTATACATTCACACATAAAAAATCCGAGCTCATAGCTCGGATTTTTTAGTTATATAGCAGCACCTTTTTTGTCAATATAACATCATTTGCACTTATATTTTTTTGTAAACAAAGCCAATCAAAACAAACTTTATGAAAATTTTCTACATATTTTCTACATAAAAACTTCTACTCCACTTCATCGAACAAACATCGAACAAACATCGAAGAACAAATATAGAATAGATATAAAACCATCGAAGAACTATCGAAGAATCATCGAAAAAACAAACACATAAAAACAGTACATAACTTATAATCAATTGATAATCAATTAATAGAAAAGACAAAAACAGATAACCAAGGAAAAAGAAAGAAAAATAAGGAAAAAACCTGACAATTAGAGAAATTTTAAGAAAATAGAATTTTTGTCAATATATATTGCTGAACTTTAGCATAATAACCCCTAAAAAAATAAAACAATGGGAAAAATTTATGATTCACTTTTAGCAGGCTCTTCAGGACGCACAGGGCGTATAGTTGTAGCAAATGTAAATGGTCACGAGATTTCAAGAATCAGACCTAAAAAAAGAACCAAAGCACCATCAGAAAAACAATTACTCGTTCAGCAAAGAATGAAACTTGCCATAGACTTTATGACCTCATACAGAGCCTATGCTTGCAAACACTATGGTTATCGTACAGGCATGCGATCTTCTTACAATCAAGCGTTTACCAACATCACAACAAACCTTGTAATAGACTATTCAACAGCCACTATAACACCAAATTACCAAAATATTTGTTTCTCCAAAGGTGCATTATTAGCCGCCATTCCATTATCTATTACTTTAGTATCAGCTGCAATGGTCGAGATAAACTGGCAGAACAATGCTTCACCCACATCAGACACAGCTACAGATATGTTGCAAATATTAGTAGCAGTAGAAAACGAAAACAATACATTTTTTATTGAAAATGCAACAGAACGAATGAACGAAACTTACACTTTAAGCCTATCCAACTTTCAAATAGGTAAAACCCTACACTTTTGGATTGCCTTCCGTTCACAAACAGAAGACCAAGTGTCAAACTCAGTTTATTTAGGTGCCATTAGTACTTAAAAACATATTCCTAAGGCTAAAATAATCTAATCATATTTAGCCTTAGGAATATTAAAGTTAAATGACCCACATAAAATTGTCAATCATTATACCTCTTCAAAATATCCAAAAACAATAAACTCCTCAAATAGTAGTTCTTAGAACCTAATCTAAAAAACTTAATCTCACCTTTTTTGCGACACCTATCCAGAGTCTTTTCAGATATACCAAACAATTCAGCAACCTCTTGATCCGTCATCAACTCATCTTTAGTCAATTTAAAATCCTTTGTACTATAACGTTCTACAAACTCCGCATAGATTTGCTGAAGTTCCAAAAATGTAAATTCTGTTTCCTTCATACTACAGCTTTTATAAAAACAATACACATTGGTAATTATTTAATAATGACTAATTTACAAATAAATAAAATATAATACCATATATTAAGCATTTAACTCACAAAGCTTGTTGTATAAATGAAGAAAATAGCCTCTCAAGAAGATAATAAGGCTGTAATCATCCAAGACTCTAAAATCACAAAATGAAAAGAATCTTTTTACATGAAAAATGCACAACTGAAATAAATTTAGTTAACCAAAAAAAAATCCTATTCGAAACAAATAGGATGTATTCTGCTAAATATTTTAATAAAATTACTTGTAGTTAATGAATTGCGAAGGATAATCTGTTTCAATAATATCTGGTCGAGAAATTAAATGCTGAATATAACCCCTTGCCCTTTCTATATCGGTTGGCAATTTATCCGTAGAAGGCGCAATGGCAATCATCACCATAACACCTTTTTTACGCAAATAAGCTATCATTTCTTTTTGTTCTTCTTTCACTTCCAAACCAATCCAAGCAATCATTCTATCATACGAAACATTTAGTTTCTCAAAACTTTCAACATCTTTCATCGAATGAAAAGGTTTCATAAACATTACATACTCAAGATGTTTTGCATAATAAGCAACCTCATCATCTTTTCGCAAACCTAAAACTACATTAGGATAAGGATTTTCTTTCAGAAATTTCACATAAGTTGCATACGGAACACCTTTATTATCCAATTGAAAAATAGTTTTTCCTTGACTCCAATCCAAAGCTTCTTTTAGTGTCGGAATTTTAAAATCAGTCAACTTTCCTTCCCTATCTTTTAATTTCGCATGTTTTATTTCAGCATAGGTATAATCTTTTACCTTTCCTTGCATATTTGTCGTACGATTCAAGGTATCATCGTGCATCAAAATAAGAACAGAATCTTTTGTAAGTTGAGGATCTATCTCAAAAAAAGAAGGCATAATAGACAAGGTTTTCTCAAAAGCCTCAATACTATTTTCAGGATAACCAGGCATCATACCTCCTCTATGTCCCGAAATAATAACAGGTTTATTTTCATCTTGTTCAAAATATGATTTCAACTCATCAAAACTCTTAATATCAACCGTATGCAACTGAGCATTAGCCACAGCAACTGTGGCTAAAACACTCAATAAACTAATTATTCTTTTCATAAAAATGATAATTAAAAACTATATCTAAATCCTATCTGAATTTGATAAGGACTAAACGCATAACTTGTTTTTCCTGTATTAGTATTTACATTATATACAAAATGCTTCTCTGTCGCATCAAAACTTTTAATTGAATAAATATTTTGCTTTCCAATACGAGGACCAACACCCCAATCTTTACTCAATAAATTCGCTACATTGAAAATATCAAAACCAACTTCAAATTTATGTTTCTCGACAATATTGAACTTCTTTGTTAAACGCAAATCAAACGTTCCAGCAAACCCATTAATACCTCCATTTCTTTCTGCTATTTTTCCAAAACTTTTGCGGATATAATCTTTTGTATGTTTTTCTACTTCTGGATTATCTAAAATTGCCTGAATTCCTTTCTTTAAATAATCTGGTGTTGATGCACTATTTGGATCATAGATATAAGCCAAATCATTCGAATTCACAAAATCTCCATTCATGTTACCATTCACTGCCAACGAATAACGAGTTCCTCCTATTCCACTAAAACGAATACCAGCAGTCATTCCCCAAAAAGTTGGTGATTGTCCATACACAACCAGTTTATGACGGAAATGTGTATCAGAATAATTCATTTTACTTAAATTTCGAGGATCTTCAGCAACCATCAAACTCAACGTCGCTGTATTCGCAACATTACCATTATAAGAAGTATTATCTTTCGAATCATTCCAAGTATATGAAACAGAAATCTGTCCATCCTTGAAATAACGATACGTACCATCTAACACAAATGCATATTGATCTTTTTTACCATCACTAATTAATTCTAAAACACGACCCAAGTCTTTCGTTTTACGTCCATTTACCCAATTGGCAGCTCCATTTGTAGGGTTTATTGTTGACGCTGGCACATAAACACCACGATTCGCCTCTTCTGCAATTCTAAAAAATGGTTCATCAACCATATTACGATCCACATACATATAGTTGTTACGCGCCCAGTTAGCATAAGCACTAATTCCTACACGCAAACGATCACTAAAAAAATGGTTATAAGAAGCATTTAACTTATACACCGTTGGCACTTTCGCATCTTTACTATTCGCATTTATTGTGATTAATTTTTCAATATTAGGATTATTGAACAAATCTTTTCCCGGAGCAGTATCAGGATTTTGTCTATAACCAATAAAATCTGGCGTTGGCACTAAAGCACCTTCAATATCTACCGCAGCAACCTTGGTCCCATCAAACAACATATTATTAATCATAGAATAAGGATTAAGTGAAGAACCAAAAATACCTCCACCAAATTTTACGAAATCTTTTCTATTTTGATTAACATCCCAAATCAATTGAAAACGAGGTTGAATTTGCCACGTATTAATCTTATTATCAGTTCTAACACCCAATTGTTTATCAGCAATTTCATTGTAGTTTGCACCATTCAAGTATTGCATATTCTCTACACGCAAACCAGCCATTAAGTCTAAACCAGGAGAAAGCTCTGTTTCCATTTGTCCATAAACCGCAGAACTTAGTTGATTAATAACTGTAGAAGGATCATCCGTCAATCTAATCTCTCTTGCATAACGATAAGGTGTCATGTTCTTAAAATTGTCCATACCAGTAAAATAAAAACGTCCGTTCATTTCACTACCATACACATTTACCATTCTGTAATACGAGAAATCTCCACCAAAAGTATATTTGATATTATTTCGGTTGATATAAATATTATTCACCAATTGCACAACATCTCCTTTAAACCATTCTGGAGAAAAGCGTTGTCCACCTAACTGAATATTTGTAAACTGATTTTTACCATTAATCGTAGAACTAATTCCTTCTACAATCGCACGCGGAATAGATGCAGTTGGTAATTCCTTTGATGCTAATACAGATTGGTTCTCTAAAAAATACTGAACTTTTAATTCATTTGTAATATCATCATTAATATCAGTTCTCAACGATAACATCAAACTATTATCAGTTTTCTTACGATCAATATACGATTCGTACATATTGATTGTTGTATTATCTCCTTCTGATAATAAATCTTTTTCATGTACAAAATTATTACGAAGCGTTAATAAATTTCTCGCATTAATCTGCCAATCTAAACGTAAAAATGCAGCATTTGTATCTTTATTCTTATTAAATGATCCAAACTGAGGATTATTCGAAACACCATATTTTTCACGCGCAATGCTCAAAAATTGATCTAAAGTAGATTGCGTTACATTAAATAAAGCTTCATCACTTTCATTATTAATATTTGCAATGAATAATGGACGTTTATCAACTTGTCTATCCCAAGCAACAAAAAAGTGCGCTTTATCTTTCTTAATTGGTCCTCCCAAAGAAAAACCATATTGATAAGTAGAGAACTCATTATCTCGTTTATTTCCACGAATATCATACGGACTCGAAAGCCAATCTGTACGACCATACAAAAATGCACTTCCTTGCATTTTATTCGTCCCAGACTTTGTAACAGTACTAATTGTTCCACCACCAGCACGCCCGTTTGTTACATCATATTCATTTGTTACCACTTTAAACTCACGAATCGCTTCCATCGAAATAGAATAAGAAGACGAAGTAGAACCTCCTGCAATAGTACCTCTATTAGACATTCCATCTATCGTATAATCAACAGACGAAGATAATTGACCACCAATACTTGTTCCATTGCTCAACGGAGATAAATCTATTAAAGAAGTGAAATTTCGTCCATTTACAGGTAAAGTTTGTAAATCTTTTGCCGATACAGAAGTAGACGCACCAACTTGTTTAATAGAACTTTTTAAAGTTTGCCCACTTACCATCACTTCATTCAATTCAGTCGTTCCATTTGTAAATTTGAACGGAACCCAAATTAAATCTCCTTGATTCAAACTATATCCTTCTAAGATCTCCTCACCATGTTCTTCCGAAATAATAGTAACTGTATAAGGAGAACCTAATGGCAACTGCTTTAAGTTATACTCTCCTTTTTCATTCGTTTTCGTAGAAGCTGTAAATCCTGTCGATTCATTTTTCACAACAATGGTTACATTGTGCAAATCCGAACCATTAGCATCAGTAATTTTTCCCGATATACCTGCTAAATCTCCCTGTGCATAAACTGCAGTAGTTGCTCCCATCACAAAAACAACTGCTGATAGTTGAAATAAATTAAGTTTCATGTATATGTTTTATTTGAAACCCAAAATTATTTTTTACCTCACAATATGGTGTTACTTAATAATTAAGAAAGCTTTAACTAAAAGTCATAAAAAAGGTAATAGTTACAAGAAATTTAAACGTTTAATAAACCTTAAGAATTTGGTTTTAAGATTTAAAAGAGTATTTAAAGAAAATAATATGTTAAAAATCCGAGCATTCGCTCGGATTTAATTATACGATTATAGCTTTTTTTCGTGTAGATTTCTTCATTCTATACATAACGTAAATAATTACAGATAATAGAAATGAAAAAATAAAGTATCGGATTGCTAACCCATTTTGAGTATCAACTTTACCAGTACTTGAGATAATAAAACTTGTAAGCGAAGTAATAATATACGTCATTCCTCCCATCAAACCACCAGCAACACCAGCATTTTTAGGAAAAGCCATCATATTTGAAGTAAAGAATGATGTGAATAAAATTCCCGAACAAATATGAATGAAAAACGCAAAGAATAATAAAACAAATAGATTTTGAACAAAGAAACCTGCGATAATCAAAAGAGAAATCAAAACTAATTGTACAATAATAGGTAAAGCTATACTTTCTTTAAAGTCAAGATGCATTCTTTTCTTTCCTACAAATCCGCCAATCATCCACGAAAAACCTAAAATTAAAGTTGAATAACCAATCACTACAGAATTAAAATGATAGGTATTTTCAATTAAAAACGGACCAATAATATTGAAAATCATTACAATAGAATAAGCAACAGCCTGTATCATAATTCCAACTATAAATAATTGATTTCTAAGCATCATTCTATAAGTATCAATAACGTTTTTCAAATTCAATTTAATCTTTTCAACAATACTTTCCCCACTAAAAATCAATTCAAAAATTAAAATTAAAGCAGCGTAAATAGCTAAAAAATAAAAATTCGCATGCCAATTGAACAACTTTTCTAAATATCCACCTAAAAATGGAGCCAAAATAGGTCCGCATGACCAAACAATCGTGAAATAACCTAAATAATGTTTCGCCTTTTCTGGTGTATGAATATCAATAAAAAGTGCTCGAGTTGCAATAACAATAATCGCAACTGAAATTCCTTGAATAATTCGAAGAAAACAAATCAACAAAATGCTATCTGTACTCGCGATAACTAAACTTGTGATTAATACGACAAATAATGCTACAATTTTTGGATAATATCGTCCAATTGCATCCAAAATACTTCCAATAAACAATTGAGATAAACCATAACTCAATAAAAAACAAGTCAGAGTTAATTGAATACTACTTTCTGGAACTATCAACGATTTTGCCATCGACGGAAATGACGGCAAATAGATATCTGTTACAAATCCCGAAATTGGAATCGAAAAGAAACCAAGTATACTTATAATTTTTTTCCTTTTTTCTGATGCTTCTCTCAACATAAATCATTTTTTACTATGCAAAAGTAAAATGAATGTGAAATTGAGGAATTAAAAAAGACAAATAAAAAATTACAAAAATCAAATAAATTAATTTTCTTGTTTAAATTTTAATGGAGAAGTTAAAGTATGTTTTTTAAAAAAATTATTAAAATGAGCAGGTTCCTCAAAACCTAATGTATAACCAACTTGCGCAATATCCCAATCAGTATACAACAACAGGTTTTTAGCTTCTTCAACTATTTTCTGTTTAATAATTTGTGTCGTTGTTTGTTTTGTTACAGATTTCACAGATGAGTTGAGATGATTTACATGAATATTTAATTTCGTTGCAAAATCAGCGGGTGTTTTCAAAATAAGTGGATGAGCAGGTGAATCTAGTGGAAATTGTTTATTTAATAATTCATCAAACTTCTTATACAATCTCACATTTGATGGCAATTCAACCGCATGTATTTCATCAACTTTTTGTTCTAAAACATAATGAAAAATAGCAGATAAATGATTACGAATACTAAAATATCTCAATTGATAATTGGATTGATTAAGACGATACATTTCCTGAAAATAAGACAAAATCAAAGGCAATTGTTCATCAGAAATCTCAATAAAAGGAGAACTCCAATCTTTAAACAAAGATGTTTTTTTGAAGACATCAAACTCTTTATTTTCAGAAAAAAATTGTTGATTGAATAAACAAAAATAACCTTCTTGCAAACTCGATTTACATTCCCAAGTATAAGAAATATGCGGAGATGGAAGAAATAAAACCGGTTTAGAAATATATCTTTCATTATTTCCATATTTAAAAATTCCTTCACCAATCAACAAACTGATTTTGTAATAATCTCGCCGACTATATGGACTTTTAAAACTACAATATTTACGCAAAGAAATATTAAAATGCGCTTTATCGTGTTCAAAGTTAGCAGAATTCATCAATTCGGCTTGTTCTAAACTAATTTTATTATAATAATCTGCAATAGTTTCTAATTCTTGACTCATCTTTATTCTTACAAAATTCAAATAAACGACATTTTAGAATAATTATATGTTAAAAACTACATTAATCATAATATTACCTATTGTGCATTTTGATAATTTTAGCAATTAAACCGTCAATTCGAGTAAAATTCTTTTAGAATTTTTATTCATTTCATTTCTTCAAATCACTCGAACTGACAAATTTTTATTCAAAATACACAGTGGATTAAGTATTATAAAATTTCATTAACTTTAATCACATTCAAAACTCAATAAAATGCCTTGGAATCCCGAAAGATATAATCAATTCAAAAATATTCGTTATCAACCTTTTTATGATTTAGCGGATTTAATTTCTACTAATAATTTGAAAAATTGCATAGATGTAGGTTGTGGAACTGGCGAACAAACAGCAATTCTCGCTAATAAATTTGAACATGCTAATTTTTTAGGAATTGATTCTTCTAAGGAAATGCTCGAAAAGTCAAAAGAATTTGATTTAGCCAATCTTACATTTCAACAACAAACAATTGAAGGTTTTGCAAATTCTAATACAAATTGGGATTTAATTTTTAGTAATGCAGCGTTACAATGGTCGGATAATCATGAAGAATTGTTTCCTAAATTAATCTCAAAACTGAATGTTAATGGACAATTTGCAGTGCAAATGCCTTGTCAAAAAGATAATGTATTGAATGTTATTTTGAGTGATTTAGCACGAGAAAAACCTTTTACAGATTTTCTGAATAATTTTCATCGAGATTCACCTATGTTAACGATAGATGATTATGCGAAAATCATGTTTGATAATGGATTGAAGGATTTGAACATCAGCATGAAAGTTTATCCAATTTACGGAAATGACGAAACAGAATTTTATAATTTCATTTCTGGTTCTGCCTTGATTCCTTATATGGAACGTTTAACGACTGAACAACAAGAATTATTTACGACAGAATTTAAAACGAGAATTAAGAAATATTATAAGACTTTTCCTGCAATTTATTCCTTTAAGAGAATATTGTTATATGGAAGAAAAAGTTAAACAAAAGAGAATCAATTATGATTCTCTTTTGTTTATTAAAATTTAATCTAAATCGTCTAATACAGATTTTAAGATATCACAACCTTTTATAATATCTTCATCCGAAATATTAATTGGCGGTGTAATTCGTAAATTCTCGATGCTATACATCAAAAAGAAAAGAATCAAGCCTCTATTCATACATTCTTGCTGAACGCGCAACGTATATTCTGGAGAAGATAACTCAGGAGCTAACATCAAGCCTTTTCCGTGAATTTTCTTAATTTTTGGATGCTGAAGATTTTCTCTGAATAATTGTTCTTTACGATCAATATCATCCATTAATTTCTCTTCTTCTATAACATTTAGTAATTCTAAAGCTGCAGCTGCAATCACAGGATTTCCTCCGAAAGTCGTAATATGTCCCAATTGAGGATTTTGCTTAAGAGAACTCATAATTTTATCAGAAGTCATAAACGCACCAACAGGTAAACCACTTGCCATACCTTTTCCCATTGCCACAATATCTGGCACAACACCAAAATGCTCGAAACCAAACAATTTCCCTGTACGTCCAAATCCTGGCTGAATTTCGTCCATAATCAATAATGCACCAACTTCTTCGCAACGCTTTTTCAACTTGATAAAGAAATCATTTTCTGGTAATCTAAAACCAGAAGCACCACGAATACTTTCTACAATAACACCAGCCGTTTCTTTGGTAATTTTTTGTAAATCTTCTTCGTTATTAAAATCGATGAAATAAACTTCTGGTAACAATGGTCGGAAAGCAGCTTTCTTACGTTCATCACCCGAAACACTTAATGAACCATGTGTGTTCCCATGATAGGCATTACGAAAAGAAATCAATTGACGACGACCTGTAAAACGTTTCGCTAATTTAAGCGAAGCTTCAATCGCTTCTGTTCCAGAATTCACCAAATAAACTTGATCCAATCCTTCTGGTGTTAAATCAACCAATCGCTTGCATAATTCGACTGGTTTTTCTTGCGCATATTCACCATAAACAGCGACATGCATATATTTGTTTACCTGATCTATAATCGCTTGATTGATACGTGGATGGCTATGTCCAAGTGTATTCACCGAAACGCCAGCCACAAAATCAAGATAGGCTCTTCCATCCTTTCCATAGATATAAGAGCCCTTTGCGTAATCGACTTCAAAACCAGATGCAAAATTTGTTGTTTGCGCCTGATATTTGAAAAATCCTTCTTTTAATGTTCCCATTTTATTTTAATAAAAAAAGCACAGCTGCACCGCCCATTGCATACGCTGCAACAGTAAGAGAATCTGATTTACCTTTCGAAAATTTTCTTATTTTGAACGATGAAATATCATTTT
>NZ_DKSQ01000066.1:0-10355 GCF_002472765.1 Empedobacter sp. UBA7252 | reverse complement strand
AACTTTCGTTAGGATATCCAGTTAAATGGTTGTTGTATGTTTGGAATAATATAACGAAATTTAGATATAGTGTTTAAAACTATATTTTAGTTCATTAAAAATAATATAATTTGTAATTTTTATAAAAATAGTTAATTTGAAAAAAAATTCTATTGACACAATTATAGATAGATTAAAATTTAATTTATCTAAGGTAGAGGGGTTTAATAAATTATTTGAAAATCAACTCGGTGAAGATTTTTATCATTACATAATTAAAGTACAATTCGAACTTAAATCTTTTGAATCTCTTTTCTTGCAATACTATATTCCTGCATCTCGAAAATCAATTGTTGATTTTAAAAGAGAGTTGAAATTTTCTAAGTATAAGAATGAATTTAATCTTAGCAACGAAGAATTAAAAGAAAATTACTACGAAACAATAAGATTAGGCTACGTCGGTATTAGTCACAAATTTGAGAGCTATATTAAAAACTTAATCAAACTAACAGATGAATTTTCAAAACTAACAGATTTTGATAATAATCTTTTGCCAATTGTAAATTTTACTAAAAAACATTTTAATAGAGATCTTAATAAAATTTCAGATTTAAATTCTACTACAAAAAAAATTAATTGGATATGCAATTGTGTAAAACATTACGATGGTTTACCAGTTAAAGAACCTGTACATTATTTGTTTCAAAGTAAAGATAAATCCAAAAAAATTCAAATTGAAAGTTCTGAATTTAAAGAAGATATTAACTCACTCAGAGAGAATTTTTTATTTTTTATACAATTATTTTTTTTAATCTCAATGTACCAAACTTTTATGCAAGCTGATGAAAATATACTTAAACAATTAAAAAAAGGCTTTAGTATTGAACAACTTGAACTTACAAGAAGTAATATTAAAAAGGCTATTGAAAAATTATTAAGTTAAAAACTACATATAGCGATTGTAAATGATCATAAGTTGATTTTACTGGAAAAGGGTTATCAACTGCATTAAGTGATGTTAATCTAGGTTCTTTATTTTTTTTAAATCCGTAAATTGTTGTGAGATGATTTTTGTATTTAATTATTCTTTTTTATATTAATTAATATAAGTGTAGTTGTGTATTATATCATTACTAATAGTGCTTATTTTATGTATATTTGGAGAAGACAATCTGTTAAATTTCGAATTATTTATGACCAAAGAACAACATATTGAAGATGATTTAATTAAGCAATTAATTGAACAAAAATACAGTTATCGTCTAGATATTCGTAATCGTGAAAGTTTAGAGAAAAACTTTAAAGAAAAGTTTGAAGCACTTAATCGTGTGAAGTTAAGTGATAATGAATTCAACCGCTTAAAGGAAGAAATTATACAGCCTGATGAATTTAAGGCGGCTAAAATCTTACGCAATAGAAATACATTTTATCGTGAAGACGGTACGCCTCTACAATATACTTTAGTGAATATCAAAGATTGGTGTAGAAATGATTTTGAAGTCATCAATCAATTGCGAATGAATACTGAAGATAGTAATCATCGCTATGATGTTATATTGCTATTGAATGGATTGCCATTGGTTCAGATTGAATTAAAGACTTTTGAGATTAGTCCTCGTCGAGCGATGCAACAGATTGTGGACTACAAAAATGATCCCGGTAACGGCTATAAAAACTCGTTGCTTTGTTTTATGCAATTGTTTATTGTGAGTAATCGCAGCAATACGTACTATTTTGCTAATAACCGTAATCAGCATTTTATTTTTAATGCCGATGAGCAATTCTTGCCTATTTACCAATATGCGGATGATAAGAACAAAAAAATAACGGCTTTAGATAAGTTTACGACTAAATTTTTAGCAAAGTGTACGCTTGGCGAAATGATTAGTCGCTATATGGTCTTGGTGGAAACGGAGCAAAAGATTTTAGTGATGCGTCCTTACCAGATTTATGCCGTGGAAGCTATTGTCAATTGTATTGATGAAAATCGTGGTAATGGTTACATCTGGCATACGACTGGATCGGGTAAAACCTTAACTTCTTTCAAGACTTCTACTTTATTAAAAAGTAATCCGAATATAGAAAAATGTTTGTTTGTGGTGGATCGTAAAGATTTGGATAGACAAACCCGCTTAGAATTTAATAAATTTCAAGAAGGAAGTGTTGAAGAAAATACAAATACTGAAAGTTTAGTTCGTCGATTATTATCAACAGACTATGCCGATAAGGTAATTGTTACCACCATTCAAAAATTAGGAATCGCTTTAGATCCTAAAAATAAAAAAAACTATGTCGACCGATTAGCACCGCTTAAAGATAAGCGTGTGGTTTTCATTTTTGATGAGTGTCACCGTTCGCAATTTGGAGAAAATCATAAAGCCATTAAAGAGTTTTTTCCCAATGCACAGTTATTTGGTTTTACAGGTACACCTATTTTTGATGATAACGCAAGTTATAAAAAGATAGATGGCGAAGAAGCACGTTATCAGATTACGGAAGATATTTTCGAGAAACAATTACACGCTTATACCATCACGCACGCCATTGATGATAAAAACGTTTTGCGCTTTCATATCGATTATTTTAAAGCCGATGGCGTACCAAAAGAACAAATCACCGAAGCAGGCGCACGTAAAGCAGTAGCAGAAGCGATACTTGAAAAACATGATGGCGCTACAAATCAACGTAAATTTAACGCGGTATTGGCAACAGCATCCATTAATAATGCGATTGCTTATTATCAGTTGTTTAAAGAACTACAAGCAGAACGCAAAGCATTGGATGCGGATTATCGTCCTTTAAATATTACTTGTGTTTTCTCACCACCTGCACAAGCTATAGCACAGAGTGGTGAAGCCGATGCGCAAAAAAATGCAATTGATGTAAAACAATTCCAAGAAGACTTACCTCAAGAGGCTGCAGATAATAAGGTTGATCCTGAAGGAAAGAAAGAAGCATTAAAAGCTATTATTGCAGATTATAATGCGCAATACGGTACAAATCATACGATTAATGAGTTCGATTTGTATTATCAAGATGTGCAAGCTCGTATTAAGAGTCAAAAATATAACACGCAAGATGTACCGCATAAAGATAAGATTGATATTATTATTGTGGTGGATATGTTGTTGACTGGTTTTGACTCTCAGTATTTGAATACCTTGTATGTGGATAAAAACCTGAAATATCACGGTTTAATCCAGGCCTTTTCAAGAACCAATCGTGTACTAAATGATACTAAGCCTTATGGGAATATCATGGACTTTAGAAATCAAAAGGAGGCTGTTGAGACTGCTATTTTAAGATTTTCTGATGGAGATTTGACACAAGCACGTGAAATATGGTTGGTGGATGAAGCTCCTGTGGTGATTGATAAATACCAAGATGCGGTGGCTAAATTAAACGATTTTATGGCGGTGCATGGCTTAGACTGTACGCCTGATGAAGTAAGTAACCTACGAGGCGAAGCTGCCAAAGTAGAATTTTTACAGAAGTTTAAAGAAGTACAACGCCTAAAAACGCAATTGGAGCAATACACGGATTTAGACGAAACCCAAATACAGCAGATTGAAACAGTAATGCCTGAAGATACCTTGCGAGGTTTTAAAGGCATGTATCTGGAAACTGCACAGCAATTGCGTCAAGCCGATAAAGGAAAAGACAAGCCCGAAGATTCACCAGCAGAGCAGTTGGATTTTGAATTCGTCCTGTTTTCTTCTTCTTTGATTGATTATGATTATATCATGGGATTGATTGCCGAATACACGCAACGCGATCCTAAGAAACAGAAAATGTCTAAGGAGAAGTTGATTAGTATTTTAAGTTCTACATCTAACTTATTGGATGAGCGTGATTTGATGATCGCCTATATCAATCAATTGCCTTTGGATGAAGCATTGGATGAGAAAGCGATACGCGAGGGTTTCCAAATCTTTAAGCAACAACAGCAAGACGCACAACTGATTGAAATTGCGACAAAACACGAAATTCCTTTGGAACTATTAAAACCTTTTGTGGAACTGATAATGCTTCGAAAGGTATTTGATGGAGAAAAACTAAATGATTTGACCGACCACTTGGATTTGGGATGGAAAGCACGAGCGCAAAAAGAATTGGCGTTAATGGAAGATTTAGTGCCTTATTTAAAACAATTAGCCGAAGGGCAAGAAATAGCAGGATTGAAAGCTTATGAATAGCGATAATAAAATAATACCTAACTATAGATTTCCAGAGTTTAAAGACGATGGAAGTTGGGATGTAGATGTTGTAAAAAATCTAATAAAAACTATAACACCTCCTAAAAAATTGAACTCAAATGAGTATTTAAAAGAGGGGGATTATCCAATTGTGGACCAATCAAAAAGTTTTTATTGTGGATATTCAAATGATAAAGAAGCTTTAATATCTCCCGAAAATGATTTAATTGTATTTGGAGATCATACATGTATTACTAAATATATAAATCATCCTTTTATACAAGGTGCAGATGGTATAAAAATATTTAGTACAAAAAAGAGTGTTTTACCAAATTATTTTTATCAGTATTTACAATACAATCCTGTAAAACAAGAGGAATATAAAAGACATTTTTCTATACTAAAGGAGAAAGTTATATCATATCCCACTAACCCAGTAGAACAACAAAAAATTGCGGCTTGTTTAAGTAGTTTAGATGATGTGATTGCAGGGCATGAAGAAAAGCTAACAGCATTAGAAGAGCATAAAAAAGGCTTAATGCAAAACCTTTTCCCACAAGAAGGAGAAACACAACCAAAATTCCGTTTTCCTGAGTTTGAGAATGATGGAGATTGGGTGGAGAAAACAATAATTGATACAGCAGATAAAAATATCAAATGGAGTTTTACTGGAGGACCATTTGGTTCTAATTTAAAATCTAGCGACTATACTTTTAAAGGTATTAGAATTATACAATTACAAAATATTGGCGATGGTATCTTTAATGATGAATATAAAATTTTTACATCTTTAGATAAAGCAGATGAGCTTTTAAGCTGTAACATTTACTCAGGCGATATCATTTTATCTAAAATGGGAGATCCTGTAGGAAGAGCGTGTATTATGCCTGGAGATAATGAAAGATATTTAATGGCTTCGGATGGTATTCGTCTGGCTGTAAATGAGAAAGAGTTTTCTAAATATTTTATTTTTTCTCTAATTAATTCAGATACAATTAGAAGTAAAATTGAAGCTAAATCAACTGGTTCTACAAGAAAAAGAATAGGTTTGGATGTCTTAAAGCAAATACCATTATTAATCCCAAAAACCTTAAATGAACAACAAAAAATAGCTTCAGTATTATCTTCTGTGGATGAATTAATAGTAGCACAACGAGAAAAGATAGCATCCTTAAAAGAGCACAAGAAAGGATTAATGCAAGGGTTGTTTCCTAAAATTGAAAGTTAAGCGATGGCACACCAAATTAACACTATTACAAAAAGTAAATACGAAGATTTTATATTAAAAAAAATAGGTAAAAATCAAGATTACAAAAAACTTTTAAGTGACAATTATACATTAGATGATACGATACCTTTGGTTGAGCAAGTGTATAATTTAAAAGTTGATATTGATGACACAACGAAAATAAAAATCACTAAATTGTTTCAGCATATTGGCTTTTTACCATTTGTATCTGTGGATGAAGTTGCGAATTATGTTAGAAGCCAAAATAAAAAAAATCTGATTTTATACGCACATAATGGTACTGGCAAAACCAGACTATCTATGGCTTTTAAAGAATCAGGTAAAGAAAAAAATGAAGAAGGCGAAGTAACAAAAAGAGATACCTTATATTTTAATGCTTTTACTGAGGATTTGTTTCATTGGGATAATGATCTAGAAAACGATGAAGAAAGAAGATTGTTAATCAATCCAGCATCTGCATTTATTATGGGTGCTCGTAACCTTGATATCGAAAATAAAATACGTCCGTTAATTCAGAGATATTGTGATTATAATTTTTTAATTGATCCTGATTATCTTGATACAGAGGGTAAAAATTATTGGGCTGTAAACTTTATTAGAGAAGAAGAAGTTGCAGGAACACCACAAAATATTGAGTATATTAAAGTGTCGAGAGGCGAAGAAAACTTATTTATTTGGTGTTTTTTCTTAGCCATTGTTCAATTAATAATCGATAAGCACGCAGATTATACATGGGTTAAATATATCTATATTGATGACCCAATATCATCATTGGATGAAAATAACGCAATTGCATTAGCTCATCATCTTTGTCAGCTTTTAAAGACAGAAGGTAATGAAGTGAAAACCATTATTTCGACTCATCATAGTTTATTTTTTAATGTTTTATGTAATGAATTAGGGAAAGATAAAGCATTCTTAATTAGTAGAAAGAATAAGGAATATTGGCTTAAGAGTACTAATGAAGCACCTTTTTTATATCATGTAACTTTGATACAAAGCTTAAAGATTGCCATTGAAAAAGATGAACTATATACCTATCACTTTAATATATTAAGAATTATTTTAGAGAAGGCTGCAAATTTCCATGGTTTTGATGGCTTTCATCATTGTATAAAAATTAATGACGATGATGAGGAATTTACTTTAAGGACTAGAATGATTAATATTTTCAATCATGGTAGTTATTCTTTATTTGATCCCGTATTTATGGGTGAAGAAAATAAAGAATATTTTAAAGAGATATTTGCAAACTTTTTGCAAAATTATAAATTTAACGAAGAGTTATTTGTAGAAGAAATAACTGCATAATACTGTATTATGACACAAAAAGAACAACAAGAACTGGGTAAAACCCTTTGGAATATAGCCGACGATTTACGCGGTGCGATGAATGCAGATGACTTTAGAGATTATATGCTTTCGTTTTTATTTTTACGTTACTTATCAGCTAATTACGAACAAGCCGCTTCTAAAGAGTTACGTGGTGATTATCCACAGTTGGATGAGGAAGACAAACGTACACCTTTAGCGGTATGGTACGAAGAGAATAGTGAAGATGTTCCGTTCTTCGAGAAAACAATGCGTAAAAAAGTGCATTATGTGATACAGCCTAACTACTTATGGAATAGTATTTATGAGTTAGCACGTACACAAAATGGTGATTTGCTTCAAGAGTTAGAAGCAGGTTTTAAACACATTGAGAACGAAAGTTTTAGTGGTGAATTTCAGGGGTTATTCTCTGAGATTAATTTGAACTCTGAGAAGTTAGGTAAAACCTACGAAGACCGTAATGAGCAATTGTGTAAGATCATTACTAAAATTGCGGAAGGGATTGCGGACTTTAGTACAGACAGTGATGCTTTAGGTGATGCTTATGAGTATCTCATTGGTCAATTTGCGGCAGGATCTGGAAAGAAAGCAGGAGAATTCTATACGCCTCAGCGTTTATCCGATATTTTATCAGAGATTGTAACCTTAGACAGTCAAGAGCCTAAATTGGGTCGTAAAAAGAATTTAGATCGCGTCATTGACTTTGCTTGTGGATCGGGTTCGTTGTTATTGAATGTTCGTAAAAACATTGTAGATGAAGGTGGTACGATCGGACAAATTTACGGACAAGAGAAAAACATCACGACCTATAACTTAGCACGCATGAATATGCTGTTGCATGGCGTGAAAACAAATGAATTTGAGATTTTTCATGGTGATACCTTAAAAAATGATTGGAATATATTAAGCGAACCTAATCCAGCTAAAAAAGTAGAATTTGATGCCATTGTGGCAAATCCACCTTTTAGTTTAAAATGGGATGCATCGGAAGCTATGGGTGAAGATTTTCGTTTTAAAGGCTATGGTCTAGCACCTAAATCGGCGGCAGATTTTGCTTTCTTGTTACATGGATTTCATTACCTAAGCAAACAGGGAACAATGGCAATTATCTTGCCTCATGGAGTTTTATTCCGTGGAGGAGCTGAGGAACGTATACGTACAAAGCTCTTAAAAGATAATAATATAGATGCTATTATAGGTTTACCAAGTAATCTTTTTTATTCAACTGGTATTCCGGTTTGTATCATTGTCTTGAAGAAGTGTAAAAAGCAAGATGATGTATTAGTAATTAATGCAAGTGATTATTTTGAGAAAGGTAAACGTCAGAATTTTTTACGTGACACGGATATCGAAAAGATTGTAGATACTTATAAAAGTCGATCAGAAGAAGAACGTTATTCTAGACGTGTCTCATTAGAGGAAATTGCTAAGAATGATTACAATTTGAATATCACACGTTATGTAAGTACAGCAGAAGCAGAAAAGCAAATTGATTTAAAAGAAGTTAATTTAAAACTTAATGGACCTGAGGGAATTAATGCAAAAATAAAAGCAGCGACTGAATTACATAATTCATTTTTAAAAGAATTAGGATTAGAAGAGATCCACTAAATATTTAAAGAGGCTTAATTTAAAGCCTCTTTTTTTGTCATATAATCGAATAGTTCACCTGCTATTTTTTGTAATCGTACACCTTTCCAAGGCTTAGGCTTGTTTAATGGTGAGTTGATGAAAGCTTTAAGCGATTCATCGATTGTTATATTATGGAAACTAAATTGTAAGCCTTCTACTTCTATATACGCACATTGTTCTTGTTGGTTGATGTAGAAATCTATTTCAAATTTTTGCCGTTTATCTATTAGATGATGAAGTATTCTTGAAACACGTGGCTTTAATAGTCCGTAATGAATTAATGCATCTTTCTCTTTACTTTTGAATTCTTTACGTTTTAATGCTGCATTGATTAGATTCAATGCAATAAGAACATCCCATAATTCCTTGTTATTGGTTGGAATCGTTCGGATTATTTCTTTTGCTTGAATTAGTTTTTCTATAGTGATTTCAGATGTATGATCATCTAGTGAACTTAGTTGAATGATTTGTTCAAGATTCTGCATAATTTACAATAATTCAAATAATTGATCCCAACTTAAAATTTCTTCATCTTTGAACCATCTTGGTTCGAATTGTCTTACTGAGGAATCGTTTCGTACTTTTCCATTTTTTCCATTTTGACATAACCATCTGCGATGCCCTTCGTAAATATTACTTGCCAAGACTTTAGAATTGACGATGAAATATTCAGGCTGTATGGCAATATCTGCTGGGATATTTACAAATACGAAGAATTTCTTTTCTGAAGTTTCATTCTCTACTTTTTGTGATAATATCCATTTTCTTTTATTTTGAGTAGTTTTGACTTGAATGCTAAATAATGTATCTCCTTCTATATCACTGGCGATTATATCTACACCATCAGAATTGCGTAATGTAATAGCTGCTAAATATCCTCTTCTTGTAATTTCTGCTGCCACGTAGTATTCTCCGGCAATTCCACTAAGTTGTTTATTAATTTTCATTGCTAAATTTTGAAACAAATAAATTCTATTATAAAATTATCTAATAATTTTAGGTTAATCATTAGATAATAAATTTATTAATTGGTAATTATATTTTTGTTTACGTTTTTTAGGACCATTTATTTATTGATCTTTGAACTTATCAATTAAATAGGTTTCAATCTCTGATCTTTCGAAATTAACTTCAATGAACTGAATATATAAAGTATCATCAAAGTATTTGTCAAGTTTAATTTCGATTTCTTCCTCAAACTTTTTAGAAGATTTTATACCATTGAAAAAACGATGACCAATTTGTTTACGAAATGAATGATTTACAGTTCGTGTAATATCAGACATTCTCTTTAGTAAATCACCTGTCTCACCAATGTAAATTAATTTCTTATTTTCAAAAATAGCGTAAACAGCTGGTATATGTGTTAGATTTTCTTTACGCCATAAAAGTGTCCTTTCTAATTTAATCCTAGGTGATGTAAAAAGCTGTTTTTCAGATTTTATTAAGGCTTTATATAATTCCCTTTCTTTGTATAAATGCATTTTATTAACATTAATAATATATTGTAAAAATAAGTTTTATTATATAAACTCCACTAAAAAAGCTCTTATCCAAGAGCTTTTTTGTTAAAGAAATGTTTAGGGTAAAAGTACTTTTTACCGAGCTTAAAACAAGGAATCGTCTTGTTTCTCCTCATGCGATACAACGTTTTGTCACTAACGTTAAGAAGCCTTTGCACATCTGCACTGTCGTAGAATCCGTGATCTTTGTCCGTGGGTTGTATATTCGTAATTAATTCTACTAAAAGAAGTTTTAACTCGTTGCTATCCTTCTCTTTTTGTGTGAAAAAGTAAGTGTTTTGCATACGTTTTAATTTACTTAATTTCAGTAAGATACGAGTTTTAATTAAATAAAACAAATGATAAGAGGAAATAGGGATAGGGAGGGGGTGTTAATTTTTTTTATTGATTTTCTGTTTTAATTATTCGAATTTCTTTTTTTTTATGTCACTTTTTACTTGACTA
>NZ_DKSQ01000101.1:1915-5251 GCF_002472765.1 Empedobacter sp. UBA7252 | reverse complement strand
AAGCTTTTTTTAGTTTATTTTGATCTTTTTTCTAACAAATCTGGGCGACGTTCTTTTGTACGTTCAACTGCTTTTTCATGCAACCATTCTTCAATTTTAGGAAAGTTACCCGAAAGTAAAACATCAGGAACTTTTAGACCTTTATATTCGGCAGGACGCGTATAAATTGGTGGCGCTAACAAATCATCTTGAAACGAATCTGAAAGGGCAGAAGTCTCATCACCAATTACGCCAGGTAATAAACGAATAATAGAATCAGCCAAAATAATTGCGCCAAATTCTCCACCAGAAAGCACATAATCGCCAATCGAAATTTCTCTCGTCACATACATATCTCGAATACGTTGATCGATTCCCTTGTAATGTCCACAAATCATCATAAGATTTCCTTTCAACGACAAATCATTCGCAATTGTTTGATTCAACGTTTCACCATCTGGCGTCAAATAAATAATTTCATCATAAGTTCGTTCATCTTTCAATTTCGAAATCATTTTGTCCAAAGGCTCGCACATAATCACCATTCCAGAAGTTCCTCCGTACGGATAATCATCTACATGACGATAACGTCCTTTTCCAAAATCTCTCAAATCGTGAACATGAATTTCAGCTAAACCTTTGTCTTGCGCACGTTTCATAATCGAGGCAGAAAATGGACTAACTAATAATTCGGGTAAAACAGTGATAATATCTATTCGCATGCTGCAAAGATATTTGTTTAGCTACGTTTGAGCAAGTTTAAATCTATTTTTTGAATTTGATTGTTTTAATAGAATTTATAAATTCTTCTTGTGACTTTTCATCTAAATTGTAACCAATAAAATTAAATTTTGAAGTTGAGTTTTTAATAGTATCCATATAAACTGCAATTAATTTATGATGATTTGATTGTATAAGTTTTGCTTTTTGATGATCAATAACAATATAAGAAATCTGGTATTTTGAATGTACGATAGAATCAATATTTGTTTTATGAAGTTTATTGATATATAATTCAGAGATTTTTTCCAATTCTAAATCAGGATTATTATTTAAAATAGTTGTAAAAATACTATCTGCAATTTTAGCATTAATATCAAAATCTCCGCCTGCAAGTAAACCATAATCATAAATTAATGTATCATTATTTGGAGTAATAATTCCTCCAACTTCACTATCAATTCCGCCTAATTTCACTTTTTTCCAATCTTTCGGAATTTCCATAGAAAAACTTCTAAATTGAATCGTTTTATAATTGCTTTTATTACAAGATATTAATCCAAATAATATAATGAATGATAAATATTTTAATTGATTATTCAAATGATTGATTTTCTTTTAAAATCAATAAATATAATTGATATTATTCATTAGCCTTATTCAAATGAAATCGAGTAAATTTGTCTAAAATTTTAATCAAATGTTTTTATATAACAGACATAGACGACTACGCAAAAACGAATCAATTCGTAGTATGATTCGCGAAAATCATTTGTCACCAAACGATTTTATTTTACCAATTTTTATGGCTGAAGGAGAAGGCGTGAAGGAAGAAATTGCTGCAATGCCAGGTATTTACCGCCAATCTCTTGACAATACTGTAAAAGAAGTAAAAGAAATTTGGGATTTAGGTATAAAATCAGTTAACATATATTGTAAAGTTAGTGATAACTTAAAAGATAATACAGGTAAAGAGGCTTGGAATCCAAACGGATTGATGCAAAATACAATCAAAGCAATTAAAGATGCTGTTCCAGAAATGATTGTAATGCCTGATGTTGCCTTAGATCCATATTCAATTTATGGTCATGACGGAATCATCAAAAATGGAGAAGTTATTAATGATGAAACAGTTGATGCTTTGGTAAAAATGACATTATCTCATGCAGAAGCTGGTGCAGATTTTGTTGCGCCTTCTGATATGATGGACGGTCGAATAGGAGCGATGCGCGCTGCGTTGGAGGAGAACGGTTTTCATAATGTAGGAATTATGACGTATGCTGCGAAATATGCATCATCTTTTTATGGACCTTTCCGTACAGCTTTAGATTCTGCACCAGTTGATTCTCAAGAAATTCCGAAAGACAAAAAAACCTATCAAATGGATTACCATAATTCACAAGAAGCATTGCGCGAAGCAATTGCGGATGTAGAAGAAGGTGCAGATATTTTGATGGTAAAACCAGGTATGGCATATCTGGATATTGTTAAATTAGTGAAAGATAATTTACAAGTTCCGGTTTCTGTTTATCAGGTTTCAGGTGAATATGCGATGATAAAAGCTGCTGTAGAAAAAGGTTGGTTAGATAATGATAAAGTAATTTTAGAGTCTTTAACTTGTTTCAAAAGAGCAGGAGCAGACCTAATTTCAACTTATTTTGCAAAAGAAGCAGCAAGATTATTGAACGATCAATAAATCAGTTCAAAATAAAAATAAAAAAATCCACTTCATTTGAAGTGGATTTTTTATGCTTTAAAGCGAATAATTAACCATTTTCGCTGTAAATTGTTGTTTTTCTAATGTAGATAGAAAATATTTTTGTTCAGCTTCAGCTTGTTCTTTTTTCTGATAATTCTTTTCGTAACCCGTTTGAATTTCTTTTAAAGAACCAATCGTTCCATTTTTCAATAAATAATTCTGAAACTTTGTATATCTATCTGCCAATTTGCCGTAGATATCTTTGTTATCGATGTTTGCTTCATAAACATCTGTCACATAAACTTCATTATCTTGTCCATAAGCGATGGAAAAAAAATAATAAGTTTGGTTATTCTTTGTTTGACTGAAAACCACCCCAGTAACAAAGAATAAAAATAGTACTAAACCTTTTTTCATTCAACCAAAATTTGAGCACGCAAGTTAATCATTATAACTTAATTAAAACCCTTGTTGTGTGATTTTATATTATTCGGTATAATTTTTTTATATTTGTGTCCTAAAATTGACTCAAAATGTTTCAAAATCTTCAGGATAAATTAGATAAAGCATTACATACCTTAAAAGGAAAAGGACAAATTACAGAAATTAACGTTGCAGAAACCGTAAAAGAGGTGCGTAGAGCCCTTGTTGATGCCGATGTTAGTTATAAAGTTGCAAAAGATTTTACAAATACGGTAAAAGAAAAGGCTTTAGGTGAAAACGTAATTACGTCGCTTAATCCTGGACAATTAATGGTAAAAATTGTTCATGATGAATTAGCAAAATTAATGGGAGGTGAGGTTACTGAACTGAAAGTAGACGATAATCCGACAATTATTTTGATTGCTGGTTTGCAAGGTTCTGGTAAAACAACTTTTTCTGGTAAATTAGCTAATTTCCTAAAAACTAAGAAAAACAAAAAAGTATTATTAGTTGCT
>NZ_DKSQ01000101.1:0-1740 GCF_002472765.1 Empedobacter sp. UBA7252 | reverse complement strand
TACAGCTGGTCGTTTGGCGATTGATGAGCAAATGATGGATGAAATTCGTCGCGTTCACCAAACAGTTAATCCTACCGAAACTTTATTTGTTGTAGACTCTATGACAGGTCAAGATGCGGTGAATACTGCAAAAGCTTTCAATGAAGTATTGAATTATAATGGAGTTGTTTTAACAAAATTAGACGGTGATACACGTGGTGGAGCTGCTTTAACGATTAGAACTGTTGTTGATAAGCCAATCAAATTTATTTCTACTGGTGAGAAAATGGAAGCTTTAGATGTTTTCTATCCAGAACGTATGGCGGATCGTATTTTGGGAATGGGTGACGTTGTTTCGTTAGTAGAGCGTGCTCAAGAGCAATTTGACGAAGAAGAAGCAAAACGTTTGCAAAAGAAAATTGCAAAAAATAGCTTCGATTTTGATGATTTCTTAAAACAAATTCAGCAAATCAAACGTATGGGTAATATGAAAGATTTGGTTGGAATGATTCCTGGAGCTGGAAAAGCGTTGAAAGATGTAGATATTGACGACAATGCTTTTAAAGGGGTTGAAGCGATTATTCACTCAATGACGAAAAAAGAGCGTAAAAATCCAAATATTATCGATAATTCTCGTAAGAAAAGAATTGCAGCTGGTTCTGGAACATCTTTACAAGAAGTGAATCAATTATTGAAACAATTCTCTGAAATGGGAAAAATGATGAAATTTATGAATTCTGCAAATGGTAAAAAGATGATGGAAACAATGTCTAAAAATATGCCTGCAGGTGGATTCCCAGGAATGCCAAAAATGTAATAATAATACAATAATTTATAGTATATTAAAACCTCTAATTGTTAGAGGTTTTTTTATTTTAAACTAAATATATTATGTTAAATAGATTTTTCTTAATAGTTATTTTTTTCGGAATTTTTATAAACTGTCTTAATGGAGCTAGAGAGAAAGATGGTATAATAGTATATTATAATTATACAAAAGATGATGAGCTAGAGTGGAAATTAAATGACTATGAATACACATATTCTATAAACTTTATTTAAAAAGTAAATATAGAAATTAATCAATTTGATGATTATGCGGAAACAGAGTATGGAGGTTCATATCAATTTAAATTAGAGAAGAAAGACATAAAATTGTATAAAAGTTTACAAAATAAATTATCAAAAATTATTTTTGTAACAGACACAATAAAAAATAGTTATTATGGACATATTATAGTTTTAAATAGTTTGCAAATTATATTGTTCTAAAATATATTCCTAATCTAAAACCTTCAAAGTTGTATAGATAATCCCAAATAATAGGTAGACGACATTATTCAACTTTACATAATAAAGATTATTAATAATAATATTTCTATGAAATATTATTATTATAATATATATTATGTTAAATAAAGTATTTTATTAAGCTCTTTTATATATCCATTATTTATAATTTTAAATGTTGATTTCCCTAACAACAGTTTCTTCTACTAATTCATTTTGTTCTAATCTTCCTCCAGGCAATTCCCATTCGTTTCTATTGTTTTTAACTAACAAATATTTTCCATTAATTATAACGATTCCTTTTACAGAAATTGGAATTAAATATTCTTTACTCATTTTATTAAAATTTGGTTTTGTAAATGCCCAACGAATTTTAACTGGTACTGTGACGGATGAAAATGGTCAAAAATTATCTAACGTTCAGGTTCAGGATCCTCAAACGAAACGATGGTGTAATCTTCCCTAAAAAAC
>NZ_DKSQ01000065.1:64654-64892 GCF_002472765.1 Empedobacter sp. UBA7252 | reverse complement strand
GGATCAAACTCTCCATTGTAATTTTTCTTTTGGTATTGCTACCTATGTTTTTACAACTTCGAATTTCCTATAGCTCCATTATTAAAGGATTGACTTCGTTTTATTCGGCTATTTTTTTCTTCTGTATATTTTATAATTTCAAATGAACTTCTCATCTTAGCAAACCCTCTCGGTATTTGCGGTTGCAAAGGTAATACTTATTTTTTAACTAACAAATTTTATTTTGATAAATTTTAAA
>NZ_DKSQ01000065.1:0-64639 GCF_002472765.1 Empedobacter sp. UBA7252 | reverse complement strand
AAGGATTGACTTCGTTTTATTCGGCTATTTTTTTCTTCTGTATATTTTATAATTTCAAATGAACTTCTCATCTTAGCAAAACCTCTCAGTATTTGCGGTTGCAAAAGTAATACTTATTTTTTAACTAACAAATTTTATTTTGATAAATTTTAAAGTTTTTATTTCAATAAGTCAATTCTTACTTTTACTCCCAACCCCCCTTTCGGAATCGGATTGCAAAGGTAATGCTTATTTCTAAACTCGCAAATTTATTTTTAAATAATTTTTGTCGCTATATAAGTCCTTATGTCAACTACAATACTACTCGTCTTTCGTATTGGGATTGCAAATATACGGCTGGATTATTCGTTTTTCCAAACATACTTTACTTTTATTTTACATTCTTTCCTTAAGTTATTGGTACAATGGAAAATATTTTTTGAAATGTTTAGATATGAGAACTGAGATATTAGATTTTTGACGAGAAAAGCTCTTTTTAAAAACTAAATTATAACGGGATAGATTTCTCGACAAGCTCGAAACGACAGGAAAATTAAACTTGTTAATTACTCAAGAATGCCTTTTAACTTCATAAAATGATTAGACGTTTTGCTTTTCTTACCAAAAAGAAAAGTAAAATGGATACTTTTGAGTTAACTATTCGGGAGGAATTGTCGCAAAGCGAGAATGAGTTATTCAGTATAGTTAATAATATAATGGATACGATGCTGATGACATCATAATTAAGTTTCTATAAAAAAGCTTTTTGATAAAATCGGAGTGACAGAATCAAAAAAAGGAGAACGCTTTATTCTCCTTTTGTATCTTATTAATGTGGACCGTTACCGTTTTTATCTTTTTCCAAATCGGTATTCCAAATTTTGATTTTATCTGTTTTTTTCAAGCCAGATTTTACTTGAACATTCACTCCGTCTGTAATTCCAAGAGTGATGTATTTCTTTTCGTATTTTGCATCTTGTCCTTTACCAGAAGTAAGAATCTCAACATATGGTTTTTGGTTTTCGTCGTAACGAACATGCGCTGATTTTACCAACAATACATTTTTTGCTTCCTGCGTTACAACCTCAGCATTTGCAGAATATCCCGCACGAATAAAGTTATCTGAATCTAATTGAACTGGTGCTTTAATCTCGAACTGAACTACTCCATTCGTTGCAACTCCTTGAGGCGAAATAAAATCAAGAATCGCTGTAAAAGTTTTGTTCGGAATTGCACCAATCGATACATTAATTTTCATTCCTTCTTTTAATTTACCAACCTCAGCTTCGTCAACTTTTCCTTGGAAAATCATTTTCTTAACATCAGCCATCGTAGCAATAGTAGTACCTGTAGAGAAATTATTAATCTCTTGCACCATATTCCCAACCTCAACAGGAATATCTAAAATCATTCCCGAAGTAGTTGCTGTAATACGTGTTGTTGCATAAGCTTCCAAACCGGGAGCAATACCTGTTTGCGCAACTTTGTAATCGTTTTCGGCAGCTTTTAATTGTTGTTGAGCTGACTTATATGTCGCATTTGCATTGTCATAATCTGCACGAGGCAAAACACCTTGATTATATAAAGTTGATGTTCGATTGAAATTACGACGTTCTTGATCGACCGTAATTTGAGCCGCTTGAATAGACTGACGAGCTGCATTTAACGACTGAACATTTGGAACAACTTTCAGTTCACAAATCAACTGACCACGCTCTACATATTGTCCTTCAGCAACATTAATCGATTTTATAACACCCGAAATATTTGGCTTAATTTCAATTGTTTCCAACGGTTTTAATTCACCAGTTGCAACAGCTTTCACCTCTATATTTCCCATAAAAGGCGTTGTCGTTTCATAAACTTCATTGTCTTGGCTATTCTTTTTACCGAAATATGCAATCACACCGATTACAGCACCGATAAAAACGACAATCATCAAAATCTTTAGAAATTTTTTCATTCTTCTATATCTGTTAAGTTTTAGTTATTCATCTCTCAAAGCATCAATAGGTTTGATTTGAATTGCACGTTGAGCAGGAATCAATCCCGCTAAAGTTGCCATAATCACCATCACTGCTAAAGCTGTAAAAAGTGTAAACAAATCGATTGACGCATTATATAAAGGTATGTTTTTATTTGATGGAATGATAATTTCGTTGAGAACCATTAGTAAAAGTGCTGCAAAAATAATTCCGCCTAAACCTGCAATTAATGTTAAAACTACTGATTCTAACAAAATTTGTCCTCGAATTTGAGCAGGAATTGCACCTAATGCTCTTCGAATTCCAAATTCTTTTGTTCGTTCTGAAACTGTAATCAATAAAATACTTGCAATCGCAATAACCCCGGAAAATAATGTCATTCCTCCTACAACAATCGCTAGGAACTGCATTCCTTTTACGAATTTCATAATCTTTCCAAGCATTTCACCTAAATTAAAACCACCAATTCCCTGGTCGTCATCTGGCGAAATATTTTTAATTTGTTTCAGATATGTTTTTAATTCTTTTTCGAATGCTACAATATCATAATTATTAGGTAAACTCAAACTTAAATATTGAATCGTTTCTCCTTGATTGTATATTTTTTGAAATGTTGTAAACGGAATAAACACTTGATCTTTACTCTCTACAGGCGAAGAAGGTGTGTCGTAAACGCCGACAATTGTATAATAACTATCGCTAATTCTGATTTCTTTCCCTAAAGGTTTCGGTTTATCACCAAAAAATTGTTCGGCAACTTCAATTCCAATTACACAAACTTTCGATTCAGTTTTGATATCATCTTCATTGATAAAACGACCTTGAATAATATCTTTCCCAAACATTCGGTTTTGATCTGGATAATCTCCATTAACCGTGTAAAAATTATATTTTGTTCCGTAAGTTAATATTGAATTTGGTTTCGAGTTTCGAGGAGCTAACAACGAAATTTGAGGAAAACGAGCCTGAATTTGACGAACATCACTCATTTTCAATTCAATTGTGCGACCTTTTTGAAATCCTTGATATGGCATCGATGTTGTCCCTCCCCAAACAAATAATGAATTGGTTGCGGCATTTGCCAAATTACGGTCAAAACCATTTTGCAAACCGCGTGTTACTCCTAACAATAATACAAATAAGAACATTCCCCATGCAACACCAATCATTGTCAAAATAGTGCGCAATTTATTTTTGCGAATCGCCGCGTAGACTTCGCTCCAAGCATCTGGATCAAAAACAAATTTTATAAAGTTCATTATTCGTCTCTTAAAGCATCAATAGGTTTAATACGTGCTGCATTCAAAGCTGGAATTAATCCAGAAACTGTTCCTGCAACAAATAAAATAATACAAGCCATTACCAACGAATTAGTTTCTACACCTGGATTATAAATAAAATATTCTTCTAAGCTATCTCCAATATTTTCTACAACAAGTGCCGCTAAAGCAATTCCTATTGCTCCGAAAATAATTGTAATCATAATTGCTTCTTGTAAAATCAGTCCCAAAACATTGGCTGGTGTTGCGCCTAAAGCTTTTCGAATACCAATTTCTTTGGTACGCTCTTTTACACTAAACACCATAATATTTCCGATACTTACGATTCCTGCAATCAAACTTCCTCCACCAATTACAAATACAATAATTGTCAGAATCAAGAAAAATTGATTGGTATCTTCCATTGCATCAGCCGCATTTCGCACCCAAATTCCACCATAATCAGAAGGTGCAACATTATGTCGACCTTTTATATTATATTCAATTGCATTTGCAAGTTTAGAAATGTCAGCCAAAGCCATTCCATCTTTTGGTGTTACAATAATCGATGATACTTTATCTGTAGCATAAATCGTTCTAAACGTTGTAAAAGGTGCATACAAAGCACGCTCGGCATTATCACCACCATCTTTACTTTCGAAAACACCAACCACTTGATACATACTTGAACCTAATTGCAAATACTTACCAATCGCAATCTGATTTGGAAAAAAATCTTGCGCAACCAATCGTCCAATAACAATTGATTTGGACTGATTCTCCATATCTTTTTTATTGATAAATCGACCAAGCGTTACATTTTCATTAATCATTGATTCATATTCTGGATAAACTCCAGTAATTGAATAACTTCCTGAATTAGCTTCATTTCTAATCGTATCACTTTTCGAAATTGTACTTACAATCGATTTTATTTCATCTGGAAAAGAATGTTTAATAAAATCAAAATCTTTTACATCCAATTCAATTGTACGTCCTTGTTTGAAACCATTGTAAGGTTCTGTTGTTGTACCTCCGTTAACGGTAATATTTAATGAATTTGCTTTGAAAAATTCTTGTTGAAACCCGTTCTGCAAACCATTTCCCAATCCATACAATGTAATAAACACAAAAAGCGCCAAAGCGATTGTCAAACCCGACAATGCTGTACGCAATTTATTACTTGCAATGGACGACCATATTTCGCTCCAACGGTCTGTATCAAACATATTTTATATTTAAGATTCTTTGATTTATGATTTACGAAGTTTGAGATTCGAAAATCATTAAACTCTTACTTGTTCTACTTTTTCGTCACTTACAATTACACCATCTTTAAGACGAACAATACGTTTACACATATTTGCAATATCATCTTCATGCGTCACCATTACAATTGTTTTACCTTCGTCATTAATTTCTTGAATCAGGTGCATTACTTCTTGCGAAGTCTTTGTATCCAGCGCTCCTGTAGGCTCATCCGCCAATAACAATTTTGGTTTTGCAGCCAATGCACGCGCAATTGCAACACGTTGTTTTTGTCCACCCGAAAGTTCATTTGGCATATGAGTAGCCCAAGGCTCCAACCCCACTCTTTCCAGATAACTAAGCGCTATTTTATTTCGATCCGATCGTTTTACTTTTTGATAATACAACGGTAACGCTACATTTTCTAATACATTTTTGAAACTAATTAAATTATAAGATTGAAAAATAAATCCTAAAAATTTGTTTCGATAATTAGCCGCTTTAGTTTCGTTTAACTTCTCAATTCTAACACCGTCCAATTCATAAATACCTGTATCATGCTCGTCCAACATTCCAATGATATTCAATAAAGTTGATTTCCCCGAACCCGAAGATCCCATAATCGCAACAAATTCGCCTTCCGTAATCTCAAGGTTAATTCCTTTGAGTACGTGAAGTTTGTTTTTTCCCATTATGTAGGATTTATTTAAATCTCGAATAGATATCATAGATTGTTGTAAATTTCAATAAAGATAACAGATAAGTCGAAATTATAAGAAAAATGTTACAAGCAAGTTTAAGATTTATCTTATAAATAGCGCTAAAATATTTTTCAAAATTAATTTTCAATAATTTTTGAAAGTATAGAAATTTATATATATTTGTGTAAATAATAATTGCAATGAAATTAGAAGAATCAAAAGAAAAATTTGTTCAAACTTGGGGAACTTTCGCTGTTAACTGGGGAATAAATCGTACTATGGCACAAGTTCATGCATTATTATTAACGTATAATGAACCTATTTCTACAGATCAAATTATGGAGGAATTACAAATTTCTCGCGGAAATGCAAATATGAATTTGCGTGCTTTGATGGATTGGGGAATTGTAAGAAAAGAATTGATAAAAGGAGAACGTAAAGAATATTTTGTTGCCGATAAAGATGTTTGGTATTTATTCAAACAAATTACAAAAGAACGCAGAAAGCGTGAAATAGAGCCGGTAATTGATTTTTTAGAATCATTAAAAAACATCGACGATCAATCTGATGATGCAAAAGAATTTGCAAAATTATTACAAGATTTATCTTCTGTTTCGACAAAAATCAATAATATAATGGACCTTGCTATCAAATCTGATGAGCATTGGTTGGTAGGAAAAATCACGAATTTGATAAAATAATCAATTCGTATTTTTTTGAATCACAAATTTCAAAAATTATTGAAAATTCAATATGTATAATATTATTTCGTATATCATTTATCTGATTATTACTTTCTACATCACCATTTTTATTGGTTGGAAAGTGTATAAAATTGGTTTTGTGTACTTGACAAACTTAATCGATAATCATTCTGTTTGTCAATCGATTAATAATCTTTTATTGATTGGATACTATTTGGTCAATTTAGGTTTTTCGGCAATAAGTTTACAAAACTGGGAACAAGTTGACTCCATTACCATCATGTTTTCTTCATTGTCCTACAAAATTGGATTTATATTATTAATCCTCGGAATATTACATTTTATTAATTTATCAATTATTTATATCGCAAGAAAAAGCAAAAAAATAAACACTTAAACACAGCAAATTATGACAAATTACAATCTAATTGCATATTTGGTTTACTTACCAGTGGCAATATTAATGACAATCGCAGTTTCTAACGTTTTATTCAAAAATGGAAAAATATTTATGTACGATATTTTCCATCAAAAAGAAGATATTGCAAGCGCAACAAATTCATTATTCAAAATTGGTTTTTATCTTTTGAATATCGGTTTTGCCATGCTAATTGTTTACATGACTTCTATCGCAACAACCGAAGATTTGATTGTAAAATTAAGTACAAAAATTGGTAGTTTCGCCATTTATTTAGGAATAATGTTGATGCTAAACCTTTTCTTATTTATGAAAGGCAGACGTAGATCTTTGCAACAACAATATTTAAGAAGTTTAGAATCTTAACAAGAAAACCTCCCAAAAGTTAACTTTTGGGAGGTTTTTATTTTAAACTGGATCAACATCAACATCAATTCGTACCGAACGAAAAGCTGCAATTGTATGCAATTGATCTATTTTTGCTTGAATTAAATCTTTTACTTTTTGAGGTGATTGATTTGGTCTAATTTTAATCATCACATCTGTAATATATAAATTATTGATTCTTCCAATCGAAGGCGTTTCTGGACCAAGTAAACATTTTGCATCAAAACTTGGTTTAAGCAAAACGACTAATTGAGCCGCCGTTTTATCCAAACGCTCTTTATTTTTATGCTTGAAACGCAACTTGATTAACCGTGAATAAGGAGGATACAAAAATTCTTTTCGCTCATACAAAATATCTTTCATCGTTGGTGCATAACTGTAGGTTGTGACATTTTGCAAAATCTGATGTTCTGGCTGAAAAGATTGAATCAATACTTTTCCTTGTTCTTGACGACGACCTGCACGACCAGAAACTTGCGTTAACAATTGAAACGCTTTTTCGTGCGCTCTAAAATCAGGAAAATTTAACAAAGAATCTGCTCGAATAACACCAACAAAATTAACATTTCCAAAATCAAAACCTTTTGTAATCATTTGCGTTCCAATTAAAATATCAATTTCTTTGTTCTCAAAATCTTCGATCAATTTTTCGTACGCAAATTTCCCTCGCATCGAATCGACATCCATTCTTCGAACTTTTGCTTCAGGAAAAATTGTTTGAACTTGCTGTTCTATCTGTTCTGTTCCCAAACCTTTTGTATTCAATTCGTACGAACCACAACTCGGGCAACGCAAAGGTTTTGCTTGTGCATAACCACAATAATGACATTTTAGTTGATTCGAGAATTTATGATATGTTAAACTGACATCACAATTTGGACATTCGGGCGTATGACCACACGTATTACATTCCATAATTGGCGCATATCCACGACGATTCTGAAATAAAATGACTTGCTTTTTTTGATGCAATTGATTGAAAATTTCATCACGAAGTGTATGCGAAATATCTTCTGTAATTTCTTTTTCCTTTTGCGCTTTTTTGAGGTCAATCAAATTAATTTCGGGCAATTTTATACTCCCAAAACGTTCAGTTAATTCGACATAACCATATTTTTTATTTTTCGCATTATAATAACTTTCAGCCGAAGGTGTCGCTGAACCTAATAAAACCTTCGCATTCATCATTCCTCCAAGCAACATCGCCATATCGCGCGCATGAAAAAATGGTTTTACATCCATTTGTTTATAAGAAGATTCGTGCTCTTCATCCACGATAATCATTCCTAAATTATCAAAAGGCAAATACAACGCTGTTCGTGGACCAATGATAATATCAAAATCGCCATTCAAGGTTTTCTGCCACAATTCTACACGTTCATTTTGATTGAATTTCGAATGATAAACTCCTACTCTTTCTCCAAAATGTTTTTTGATTCGATGAACAATTTGAGTTGTCACAGAAATTTCTGGTAATAAGTACAACACTTTATTTCCTTTCGCAATTACTTGTTCCATCAATTTTAGATAAATTTCTGTCTTTCCACTTGATGTTACACCATGTAATAAAACGGTTGATTTATCCTTAAAATCTTCTTTAATTTGATTTAAAGCTGCAATTTGTTTCAAGGTCAATTCAGCAATTTCAGCAACTTCTTTCTCATCTTCATCTACACGAGAAGTTTGATGTTGATAAATTTCAACTGCTCCTTTTTCTGCTAAAGATTTAAGTACAGCATTTGTCGCACCTTGTTTTATAAAATCTGCAACTTTTAGCGGTTTTTCTTGCGATTGCGTTTCTAACGTAATCAATTGCAACAAGGTTTCGCGCTGTTTTGGTGCTTTATTTAATTGATTTAAAATCTCGATAAAGGCAGTTTCATTTCCTTTTAAATCTGGATGTAATCGGACATAATTATCAATTTTTGGCGTATATTTTTCGTTCAGTTTTTCATCTAACCGAATAATTCCTTTATCAATTAATAATTTAAGTGTTGGAATTGCTGATTTCTCGTCTACAATTAAAGCTGCTTCTTCAACTGAAATGATTTCACGCAATTTCAACGCTTCAAAAACTAAGAATTCATAATCATTTAGCTCTTCAATTGTTTCATAATTTGGATTAATTAATCGAACAAAAGTTTGAGATTCTAATTTTAATGCAGAAGGAAAAGCATTTCGAAAAACATCGCCCAGTGAACACATATAATAATTCGCCATCCATTCCCAAAAATTAATTTGCGTTTGCGTCACCAAAGGTTCATCATCCAAAAAAGCATGAATCGCCTTTGTTTTGTATAATTCTGGCGCATTTTGATGAATAGAATGTACAATTCCTGTATATAATTTTTGCGTTCCGAAAGGCACGGAAACACGCTGACCAACTTTAATTTGCTGTAAATCAATTTCAGAAAGATGGTATGTAAATGTTCCATTTAATGAAAGTGGTAAAATAATTTCGGCAAAATAATTCGTTGTCATTTTATATGATTAAAAACGCAAGTTAAACATTTTTTTGTGTTAAGAATGAAGATTACAATTGCTTAAAATTTCACAAATTATTAATATTTCATTTTCAGATAGTTTGAAGAATTAATACTAATTTTAAGAGAATTCAAAAACTATCATTATGTTACATGCCATTTTAGATCAGATTTCGGAATCGGAAAAACCAATTATAAAAATCATTTTCAGAAATGATGATACGCGTGTTGTTGCTTTTGGACTAAAAAAAAGTTTGAAATTAATCGATCATCAATTACCTGTAAATGCAAAAATTTTAATGCTGAAAGGTGAAATAGAAATTGATTCAAAAATTGAGATTGTCAATTTAAAAGAATTTGACGAATATATTCTTCCTCCAAAAGTTATTCATCAAGTGACTTCCTTACAAGATTCGATGATGTTGGTTATTCTAAATTTTAATAAAAAAAGTTTTTAAAATATAGTTAAACTCTATTTATTTACACTATAAAAAACTTTATATTTATGATTATTAATTTATCAAAATATGAAACTACTTTTCTCATTAACTACTCTCCTTACCTTAGCCCTATCTTCTTGCAGTACAAGTATTAAACACGATCGATTATTTACTGGAACGATTGTGAGAGATTGTACAGGAACTTACATTCGTGTTGATGACAAAGAGGATTATTTGGTTTGTAACAATGAAATATTTTCAGACAAAAAAGAAGGTGAAACCGTGAGTGTTATTTATGATTTTGAAAAAACATGCAAAGAGTTAGAAAATAAAGCAACTTGTATGATGTATCATGAACATAAAGGCAAGATTAGAATCAAGAAAAATAATAATTAATCAAAAAATCCACTCAAATTGAGTGGATTTTTGCTTTATATAAAATACGATTATTTCGATTTTTTACGACGCTCTAATTCTTTTTCAATCAGCATCAATTCGCGTCCTGTTTGTCCTGCAACAGAAGTGTTTTCTTGTGCTCGACGAACCAAGTAAGGCATTACTTCTTTGATTGGCCCGTAAGGTAAATATTTTGCAATATTGTATCCTAAATGCGCCAAGTTGAATGAAATATTATCACTCATTCCAAATAATTGTCCAAACCAGAAATTTGGATTATTTTTCTCAATTCCGTTTTCGTTCATCAATTTGATTAACAATTCGCAACTTTCTTCGTTGTGCGAACCTGCGAATAAACCAAAACGCTCGTGATGAGAAGCAATAAATTCTAACGCTAGATTATAATCTCTATCCGAAGCTTCTTTGTTTGGTTGAATTGGAGATGGATAACCTTCGGCTTGCGCACGTGCACGCTCTTTCTCCATATATGCTCCACGCACAATTTTGAATCCTAAGAAATATCCTTCGCGCTCTGCTTTTGCATGCATTTCTTTCAAATAAGCCAAACGATCATGACGATACATTTGCAACGTATTCCAAACTAATGCACGTTTTGTGTTATATTTCACCATCATTTCGTCAGTCAAATCATCTGCAGAACCTTGCATCCAAGTTTCTTCTGCATCTACCATGATATTAACATCCAAATCATATCCTTTTTGACATACTGCCTCGAAACGTTGACGAATATTAGCCCAAGATTTTTCTTCTTCTGCAGTTAACGTTTGTTTCTTCCCTACTTTTTCAAATAATTCGATTCGACCAAATGCAGTTGGTTTAAATACTACAAATGGAATTGATTGATTAGATTTTGCTAAATCAACCAAGTGTAACATAACGTCACGAACTTCGTCAAATTGTTTTTCTTCTGTTAATCCTTCGATAGAATAATCTAAAATAGAACTTACGTGATATTTAAATAATTCATTTGCGACAACCACACCTTGTTCTGCCGTTTCTCCTCCTACAAATTGTTTGTAGATTGTTTCACGAATTACAGGTTTTACGAATGGGATATCTACCGCAAATGGTAAATTAAAAAACTTAGTTCCAAAACTTGTCAATGCGGGGCTTCCGATTAACTTGTATAAGTAATACGCTTTCTTTAAATCTTTATCTGATTTCGATTCGAAAGCAAACTGTGTATTGTCGAATAAAGACATGTGAGTTAACTATTTTTTGTGTTAATATAACGTTACAAATTTATAATTAAAACCTGATTAAACTAAAAAAACCTACAAGAAATTCTTGTAGGTTTTTGATATATTTTAAAGATTGCAAATAGTTGCCTATTCTTATCCTTTTTTAGCGTATTTGCTTCTGAATTTGTCGATACGTCCTGCAGTATCAACCAATTTAGTTTTACCTGTGTAAAATGGGTGAGATGTAGAAGAAATCTCCATTTTGATTAATGGGTACTCTACTCCGTCAACAACTAATGTATCTTTAGTATCAGCACAAGATTTTGTGATGAACACATCTTCGTTAGACATATCTTTGAATGCTACCAAACGGTAATTTGTTGGGTGGATATCTTTTTTCATTTTTTTAATCTTCTTTGTTAACTTTATTGGAGTGCAAAGATAATATTATTTACAGAATGTTACAATCAATTTTATTGAAAAAACATTTAAAACAATACATTAAGCAAATTTAATTTCGAGTGTAATGGGCTTCTTAAAATTAAACCTGCACTTCTTGTACACATTTTTCGTGGTGCAAATATAAACATTTTAGTAATTCGTACAAATATTTTTGGTGAATCTATTCATAAAAATCTATTTTTTATCTTTGTCCATCTACAATAAAACCTATTATTTGCTGTTTAAACTTATATAATGAATCATAATTTTATGAACGTAAAAACATTAATCGCCGGACTTGGTATTGCTTCTTTGATTGGTTTTCAATCTTGTCGCGATGATTTTGACTATGATCCAATTAGTTCTGAATTGCGCTTTAGCAAAGATACCGTTTCCGTAGATACCGTATATAATTTCTCTAAATCTGAAACCTATCTGCTTAAAATTTATAATCCTGAGAATGATGATCGCGTGATTCCAAAAATATATTTGACACGTGGAAATAATTCATTTTTCAATATAAATGTAGACGGAAAAGCAGGAACAAGTTTCGAAAATGTGCCGATTCGCAAAAAGGATAGTTTATTTATTTTTGTTGAAGTAAATGCTCAAGAAGCGCCTCTTAATCCGCTTTACGATGACGAAATTAACTTTAAAACAACCAATTCTTCTAAAAAAATCAAGTTACTTTCTTGGATAGAAAAAGCTAAAATTCATACAAAAGATGCTACAATTTCTTCTGCAAATTGGAATATGGACGAAGCCCAAGTAATTGACGGAAATTTAACTATTACAAGTGATTTAACAATTGATAAAGGTGCAAAAGTTTATTTCAAAAAAGGAGCAAGTTTAACAGTTGGAAACAATGCAAAACTTACTGTAAATGGAGCTTTGAATGAAGAAGTGAAATTTCGTTCAGCTCGTCATGATAATAAATACGATTCGATTCCTGATCAATGGAACAAAATCGAACTAGCTCCAAATAGTACATCAAAAATCAATTATGCAAAAATTATTGGTGCAGATACTGGTTTACACGTAAATAATTCGAAATTAGATATTAGTAATGCTAAAATTGTTAATAATCAATCGTATGGAATTTTAGCAACAAACGCTACAATTACAGGTTACAACTTGGTGATGAATAATAGTAATTTGGCAACTTTAGCAATAGAATATGGTGGTTCGTACGAATTTTATCATTCTACTTTTGCCAATTATTACAATTTTGCGACAAGTGCTGGTCCAGCTTATTCGCTTTTCTTGAGTAACGAAAACAATGATAAAAATGTTTCGGCTTTGACAAAAGCAACGTTCGGAAATTGTATTATATATAATGAACGCACGCCAAATGCTATTTTATTGGATAAAAAAGATGGTGCGGCTTTCAATTATTTATTTGACACCAATGTTATTCACAATGCGGATACTTCAGTATTAAATGTGACAACTGCGCCAAATTTCTTGGCAAGTATTACGTTAGATCCGATGTTTGAGAATACAAATTATTTCGCAAATAAATTAGCTGTGAAAAATGAATCACCTGCTAAAGGGAAAGGAAAAATATCTTTTGCGCAACAATATCCGTTAGATTATAACGGACAACCTCGAGGAACAACTCCTACAATTGGAGCATTTCAATAAAATAAATAAGGTCGAGTAAAACTCGACCTTATTTATTTATTATTTAACTGAACAGATACTTTTCCTTTAAAATCATCTCCTTTAAAATTGATTCTATAACTTTTATAAGATTCTAAATGAATAGATTCTTTTTTATTCATTTTTCCTTTCGAAGCACTACCTATTTGAGTTAATTCTTTTCCTGTATAATCTACAATCGAAAAATCCATTAAACCATTTTTTTGTTTCACTTCATAATCTAATTCAAGTTCTATATCTTGATTTGTTTTCAAGAAATAATAAACTTCTCCTTGCATTTGTGTAAAGTCCAAAACGATTTGATTATTATTTCGTCTAATCACTTTTGTTGCTGAATATGTTGTTCCTTCTGTTTTATAAATTCCATCAATACTCAAATATCTTGACGCATTCGTTGACACATTCGAAACAGTTGAAATTGTAATACAAGATTGCACCAACATCACTGCAAAACACAATAAAATAAATTTTCTCATAACATCATATCTTTACTATTAAGATGCATGTTTTATAAAAAAGTTACAACAAAGATTTAAATTCTATTCGTTATTTCTCGTACCAAAACACCAACAACTCCTAAAATAACCACCTCATCATTTTCGTGTATTTGAACACAATCTTTGTAATTTAGATTTATCGCAATCAGTTTATTGTTTATTTTATCAAAGCGTTTCAACGTATAATCTTCATTATTAACAGAAACAATAATATCATCGTGATGCAACGGAATAAGATCTGTCCGAATCACCAAAATATCATTTTTTTGATAAACAGGATACATCGAATCTCCACCAACGACAATCAAAAAAGTAGATTCGGGATGCGTTAAATAACGTTCGTCCAAACTTATTCTATCGTCCACAAAATCTTCTGCAGGTGAAGGAAATCCAGCATTTACATGACCAAAATTCGGAATATATTTTTTCTCACCATCTGTATTTATAACAAAAAGGTTGAGTTCTTTGTCTAACATTTTTATCTCTCCATTCATTTTTTCTATCGTTTAATACACCACCAACAAATCTTTCCACTTGGTTGTATAACAAGGTGATAAATTATTTTGACGCATTTTCCACGTTTTATTCAAATCTTGCGAAGCTAATTTTATTTTTGCCGCACCAAATTTTTTGTTCAACAAATCGATGACTTTCATCAAATCTGGGTGATTTGGATTTTCTTCTTCAAAAAGCGATAATTGTTTTTGATCTGACGAAACAATTCCAGACACCACTACTCCAGCCTTTTTGTACTCATAACCATCTTTATAAATTTGCTCAAACGCTTTAATTGCAAATTTGGACAACGTTATACTTGAATTCGATTCGTAAGGTAAATGGACCGAAATTGTACGGTAATATTGTGGTTTATTTCTATCAAAATTATTGGTCTGAATAAAAACTGTAACCAAATTGCAAGAAGAATTCTGTTTCCGAAGTTTCTCTGCACACGAAACCGCAAAAGTAGCAACACGCTCTTTTACATATTCAAAATCGTTGGTATATTCTTCAAAACTACGCGTCGTTGCAATACTTTTCTTTGCCGAAATCGCTTCTAAATCTAACACCGCTTCACCTAACAAATCTTTTTTCAAACGCAAACCTACTATCGAAAATTCTTTCCGAAGAAAATCATCTTTTAATTGTACAAAATCCAACGCTTTATTGACACCGATCATTCTCAAACGTCGCGACATTCGTCGACCAATTCCCCAAACATCTTCAATATTTAACCATTTTAACGCTTTATGGATTTGTTCTTGAGTCTGAATAATATATACCCCTTGATGAACTTCTGGAAATTTTTTCGCAATATGATTCGCTAATTTCGCCAAGGATTTTGTTGGAGCAATTCCTACACAAACTGGCAATTTTGTAAATTGATATATTTTAGATTTGATTTCTAATCCGTAATTTTTCAAATCAAAACGATCAAATCCATTCAATTTTAAGAAACATTCGTCTATCGAATAAATTTCCTGATCAGGCGAATACAACGATAAAATCGACATTACACGATTGCTCATATCCGCATATAATTGATAATTTGACGAAAAAACTTTGATTTTTTTCTGTTCAAAAATACGTTGAAATTGATGCGCAGGCGCACCCATTGGAATTCCAGCTAACTTTGCTTCGGCAGAACGCGAAATTACACAACCATCATTATTAGACAATACTACAATTGGCTGATGAAGAAGCTTCGGTTGAAAAACACGATGGCAACTGGCGTAAAAATTATTACAATCTATCAATGCGAACATAATACAAAGTTGAGAAGTTAAAACGCCACATTGTGTCATCGAAAATGTTAAATTATTCAAAAATAAAAAACCACTCAAATGAGTGGTTTGTATTCTTATTTAATTTTATATTTTTTATGCAAATCTTTTATTACAACAGCTGGTTCATAAACCGTTTGAAATTTTATCGGTTTACTGTTTTTGAAATATTGTACTTTCAGCCACGTATCATTATTATCTAACTTTGTATAGCTGTTACTTTTTTCCAAAACTTTATCGTTCACCGTACTTAAAATTGCAAAATAATCAAAATTATTACGCTGACCAATTTCTGCTGCTCTCAACAAAGCATAGTCAAACGTTTTGTCTTTTTTATTGTATTCGTTTCCATCAAAACTAACAATATAGGTATCATTGTTCACCTTTTCTTCGGTATAACCGCCTGTACCATTATCTTTTTGGTATGCAACAGCCTTGCTGTTATGACAACTTGCTAAAGCAAAAATGAAAGCTCCAGCACATAAAATTTGAGTTAATTTTTTCATATCATTATAATTGGTTATTGAGCTTTAACAAAAATTGTTCCTTTTAAGATATGTTTTTGATATTTCTAAATATTTTCTTAACAAATTATTTTTGAATAAAATACTTTGTTATAAACATTTCTGATTAACAGTGTGTTTTTTAAACATTTAAAATCAATTTTGGCACAACATATTTAACATTCTATTAACTCATTGATTCTAATAAAAATCATTTAAGTTTTAATGCTTTATCTGATAAACTCACCTATTTTTGTAAATCAATTATAAGTAATGAGTAAATTAGAAAAATATCTATTTTCTACCAGAACCATGACGGTCTTGCTATTCATCTACGCAATCGCCATGGGTTATGCCACTTTCATTGAAAATGACTACGATACGGCTACTGCAAAAGCTGTTATTTACGAGGCAAAGTGGTTTGAGGTATTAATGATTTGGTTGATCGTTTTGTTCTTAATGAATATCAAACGATACCGATTATGGTCAAAGGAAAAATTGCCTTTATTGGTTTTCCACTTAGCATTTTTGTTTATTTTTATTGGAGGAGGAATTACTCGTTACATCAGTTTCGAGGGTGAAATGCCTATTCCAGAAGGAGGAACAAGTAACGAAATTACATCGTACAAATCTTATTTCAAGATGATGGTTGATGATGGTACACAACGTTTGGCGTATGACAATCATCAATACAATATGACGTATTTTGACAGAAAAGATAGTACAAGTTCTTTGTTCCGTAGACACTTTGAAGGTGAATATCAGTTCAAAGATAAAGTCATTAAATTAAAAACTTTTGATTACGTACCTCACGCTTTAGATACGGTTATAAGAAAAAAAGAAGGAATTAATGTTTTAGAAATCGTGACAGTTGGACAAGCTGGACGTAATTCTGTTTTCATCAGAAATGGTGAAATAAAAAGTGTTAATGGAACTTTAGTTTCGTACAATAGACCGCAAGATGGTGCGGTACAAATTACTGGAGAAGGAGAAAATTTGGTTATCAAATCGCCTTTCGAAGGAGAATATGTACAAATGGCTGGACAACAAGTTGGACAAATTACAGACATGCAAAAATTGCAAGAAGGTGCTGGAAAAGTTGAATTTAATGTTCCTGCTCCATTAAAACTACGTTCGTTATATACAATCAACGGAGCGCAATTTGTAGTTCCAAATCCGGCTTTCAAAGGTGAAGTTTTATATAGACAAGGTTCTAAATTTAAAGCAGAAGAAAAGAATCTACCTGGTGCAATTAGAGCCGAAGTTATTGTTGGTGATAAACGCGATACAGTGACAATTGTTGGTGGAAAGGGTGTCACAAATTATTCTGCTGATGTACAAATTGACGGAATGAATATTTCGTTAGGTTACGGTTCTAAATTAGTAAAAGTTCCATTTAGCATTCGTTTAGATGACTTTATTTTAGATCGTTATCCTGGTTCTACAAATCCTTCTTCTTTCGAATCTAACATTACAGTTATCGACGAGGGAAAAGAAACAAAACATCACATTTATATGAACAATGTAATGGATTATAAAGGTTACCGTTTCTTCCAATCGAGTTATTTTCCAACGGAAGACGGAACTATTTTACAAGTTAACCAAGACTGGTGGGGGACTAACATTACCTATTTAGGATACTTCTTATTATTTGGAGGAATGTTTGTTTCATTATTCTGGAAAGGAACTCGTTTTACGCAATTAAACTCTCTATTAAAAAGTTTACATACCAAAAAAATAAATATTTTACTTCCATTATTTTTACTTTCTGGATTAGCATTTGCTCAAAATCCAAGTACTACTGATGGAGGAAAAAATGGACATCAAAAAATTCAGACTGATTCGGAAAAAGGGAACGTTCATTCATCAGAGCACATTGGTAGTTTTTCTACAAAAATGGCTGATGGAGATGAATTAGCGAAGAATGTAAAAATTCCTGACGAACACGCTGATAAATTTGGTCATTTACTTACACAAGATATCGAAGGACGTATAAAACCTCTTAATACACAAGCTTTAGAAATCCTTAGAAAAGTTTATAAAAAAGATAAATTCCACGGATTATCTGCCAATAAATGGTTTATTTCTTTGCAATTAGACCCTGCTTATTGGGTAAATGCTCCGATGATTGAAGTTGGAGATAAAGGAGGAGATCGTTTAAAGAAAATTACAAGCGCAAACGAAGATGGTTACACATCTTTAATGAATTTGATCGATCCAAAAACGACTCGTTTTAAATTAGATAAAGCCTATAACGAGGCATTCTCAAGAAAACCTTCAGAGCGTTCTAAATTTGATGAGGAAGTAATTAAGGTTACAGAGCGTTTCAATATTTTAGATCAAACTGCAAAAGGATATCAATTAAAAATAATTCCAGTTCAGAATGATCCTTCAGAGCGTTGGACTTCTTGGATTTATCAAACACAAGAAAATCCTGTAGAAATCGATACAATGGCACTTGGAATGATTAGTGTTTATTTTAACATGGTTTCGAAAGGATTAGAAAATGGTAATTGGACGCCTGCAGATAATGCGGTAGATTATATCGATAAATACCAACAAAAATGGGGTAAAAATGTTGTGCCTTCTCCAACAAAAGTTGAGATAGAAGTGTTATACAACAAATACAACGTTTTCTTTTGGGTGATGATTGCTTATTGTATGGTTGGTGGAGTTTTAATGATTTTATCCTTCATTCAGTTATTTTCAGAAAGCAAAGCACTTCATCGAATTATCAATGTTTGTTTGGGATTAATATTTATTGTCTTTATCGTACAAGCCGCAGGACTTGGTGTTCGTTGGTATTTAACTGGACACGCACCTTGGTCTAATGGTTACGAAGCCATTGTATTTATTTCATGGATTAGTGTTTTAGCTGGATTGTTATTATACAAAAACCGAAACGCATTTATTCCAACAACAGGAGCTATGGTTGCTGTAATTATGATGGGATTTGCACACGGAGGTTCTATGTTAGATCCACAAATTACACCACTTGTTCCTGTACTAAAATCATATTGGTTAATTGTACACGTTGCGATTATCGTTTCATCTTATGGTTTCTTTGGATTAAGTGCTATTTTAGGAGTTTTCTCATTAATTATCATGATGATTAAACCAAATAAAAAGATTGAAATTTCGCTAAAAGAAATGACTTACGTTTCTGAAATGTCATTAACAATTGGTATTTTCTTACTTACCGTTGGTACATTCTTAGGAGGTATGTGGGCAAACGAATCTTGGGGACGTTACTGGTCTTGGGATCCAAAAGAAACTTGGGCTTTCGTTTCTGTAATTGTTTATGCAGTTGTTTTACATATGCGTTTAGTTCCAGGATTGAGAGGGAAATTTGCCTTCAATGTTGCAGCAATGTGGGCTGTTTGGACAGTAATTATGACGTATTTTGGCGTTAACTATTACTTATCTGGATTACACTCATACGCAGCCGGAGATCCAATTCCAATTCCATTCTGGGTTCCTGCAACAGCAGTCGCAATGTTAGTTTTATCTATTGCAGCTTGGTATTTCCAAAACAAAGTTTACCACGTAAAATCAAAAAATTAATTTCTTTAAATATTATAAAATAAAAAAGCTCATCCAAAGATGAGCTTTTTTATTTTAACCTACTTTAACTTACAAATCATAACATTTTTTTTAAATTTGTTTAAAATAGTACGCAATGAAATATTTATTCATCGGATTTTTAGGGCTATTTATAGCTTGTAATGCGCAAGAAACTAAGAAAGTTTCTAAAAAGCAAACCATTCATCAAACAACAAAAACACCTCAAAAAGTGAACAAAATTTACGATTATACATTCAAAGATATCAATGATGACGATTTTAATTTCGCGGATTTGAAAGGAAAGAAAATCTTAATTCTTAACACAGCTTCAAAATGTGGTTACACACCTCAATATGATGCTTTAGAAAAATTGTATCAAGAATATAAAGATCAAGGTTTAGTTATTGTTGGATTTCCTTCAGACAATTTTGGAGGTCAGGAATTTGACAACAATGAAGAAATTGCAAGTTTTTGTAAATTAAATTATGGCGTAACTTTTCCTTTGATGTCAAAAAGTGATGTAATTGGAAAAAATCAAAATGAAATTTTCAAATTCTTAACAAAAAAATCATTGAACGGAAAATCTGATAATGATGTAAAATGAAATTTTACGAAATTTTTGATTAACGAAGACGGAACTTTAGAGGCTTCTTATCCATCAAAAGTAACTCCAGATTCAAAAGAAATAATAGATTGGTTAAATAAATAGTAAATGAAGTTAGATATTCTTGCAATTGGAGCTCATCCTGATGACGTAGAATTGGGATGTGGAGGAACACTTGCAAAAGAAATTAAAAACGGTAAAACAGTTGGTATTCTCGATTTAACAAAAGGAGAATTGGGAACTCGTGGTACTGATGAAACGCGCCGTGTAGAAGCAAATGATGCCAAAAACATTTTGGGAGTTGCTGTAAGAGAAAATCTTGGAATTCCTGATGGTTTTTTCTTGAATGATAAAGAAAATCAATTGAAAATTGTCGAAATCATTCGCAAATATCAACCTGATATTATTTTGAGTAATGCACCTCACGATCGCCATCCAGATCATGGAAAAGGTTCAGATTTAGTGAATACTGCTATTTTCTTATCGGGTTTACCAAAAATTGATAATGGATTACCAGCTTGGCGTCCAAAAAAGCACTTCCACTACATTCAATGGTTGCCTTTAGAACCTCATTTTGTAATTGATATTTCTGGTTTTGTTGATACAAAAGTGGAAGCTTGCATGGCGTATAAAACGCAATTTTTTGATCCAAATTCGAGCGAACCTCAAACACCAATTTCATCGAAGAATTTTACAGATTCTATCCGATATCGTGCATATGATTTAGGAAGATTAATCGGAACTGAAGGTGGAGAAGGATTTATTTCGCGAAGTTATATTGGCGTAAATAATTTAGATTCTTTAATTTAGAAATAAAGGTGTAAAAAACCTTTATTTTTTTGTCAAAATTATTTGCAAGTACCGATTAATAGGCTATATTTGCAGTCCAATTGAGAGATTAAATAAAAGTTAATTTCGCAATAAAAATGGTGATTGTAGCTCAGTTGGTTAGAGCGCCGGATTGTGGTTCCGGAGGTCGTGGGTTCGAGACCCATCATTCACCCTAAAACTTTAGAATTAGTTTCAAAAGAAATTCAAACCAAATGGTGATTGTAGCTCAGTTGGTTAGAGCGCCGGATTGTGGTTCCGGAGGTCGTGGGTTCGAGACCCATCATTCACCCTAAAAACTTTAGAATTAGTTTCAAAAAAAATTCAAACCAAATGGTGATTGTAGCTCAGTTGGTTAGAGCGCCGGATTGTGGTTCCGGAGGTCGTGGGTTCGAGACCCATCATTCACCCATATTAAATCTCAATTTCAATAGAAGTTGAGATTTTTTAATTGAATTAATATCAAAACTTGGGAGCAATGCAAAAATTTGTGATAATCTGAATAAGAAAAAAGCTCTATCTCTAACTTCTTACAATTGCATTCTAAAGCTTTTTTATTTTTGGATTAGGAGTCAGGATTCTTGGTTATTTTAAATTATATTTTTATGGATAAAAAAAATAAGAATGATTTTTAGTTTGATTCTTCGTTGTAAATTTACCAAAACATTCAAAATGAAAAAATCATCAATATTCTTAGGAATGATTGCTTTTGCTGGAGTTTTAAGCTCTTGTTCAACTCAAAAAACAGCAGCAGAATCAACTCAAACCTCAATAGAAATGACAAAAGATTACGCTTTTCAATATTATGCTCAAGTTCCATTAACAACAGATATTTCGCATTTAACAAAAAACGAAAAAGAGATTTTACGTTTGATGTTCAAAACGGCAGATATTATGGACGATTTATTTTGGCAACAAGCTTATGGTGCTAAAATAGATTTGATGGACGAAACGAAAGGTGAAGCCAAAGAATATGCAAAAATAAACTACGGTCCTTGGGATAGATTGAATAACGAAACGCCTTTTATAAACGGTATTGGAGCAAAACCTGCTGGTGCAACTTTCTATCCAATTGATATGACGAAAGAGGAATTTGAACAAGCAAATATCAAAGATGGTAAATCTCCTTACTCAATTATTCGTCGTAATCGTGAAGGAAAATTATATTCGATTCCATACCACGAAAATTTCAAAAATCAATTATCAAAAGCCGCTGAATATTTAACAAAAGCATCAGAATTAGCAGAAGATGCTGGGCTTAAAAAATATTTAAAATTACGTGCTGCAGCTTTGATAAGCGATGATTTTTATGCAAGTGATTTGGCTTGGATGGATATGAAAAATGCAAATATTGATATGGTGGTTGGTCCGATTGAAAATTACGAAGATCAATTGTTTGGATATAAAACTTCATATTCTGCATATATTTTAGTAAAAGATATTGAATGGTCGAAAAAATTGGCAAAATTCGTTCAATATTTACCAGAATTACAGAAGAATTTACCTGTTTCTGCAAATTACAAAAAAGAAATTCCTGGAACTGATTCGGATCTTAATGCGTATGATGTGGTGTATTATGCGGGAGATTGTAACGCTGCTGGAAAAACAATTGCGATTAATTTACCAAATGATGAAAAAGTTCAACTAGAAAAAGGAACGCGCCGTTTGCAATTAAAAAATGCTATGAAAGCGAAATTTGATAAAATTCTTGCCCCAATTGCAACTGCTTTGATTGATGAAAGCCAACAGAAAAACATCAAATTTGATGCATTCTTTTCTAATGTGATGTTTCACGAAGTGGCGCATGGTTTAGGAATCAAAAATACAGTAAATGAAAAAGGTTCTGTCCGCGATGCTTTAAAAGAAGCTAATTCAGCTTTAGAAGAAGGAAAAGCTGATATTCTTGGTTTGTATATGGTGAATCAATTGTTGAAAAAAGGTGAATTGACAGGAACACAAGAAGATTATTTTGTGACTTTCTTGGCTGGAATCTTACGTTCAGTTCGTTTTGGAGCAAGTTCTGCACACGGACAAGCAAACATGATTGCGTTTAACTATTTTGCTGAAAATGGAGCTTTCGAAAAAACTACAAATGGACGTTACAGAGTAAATGTAGCTAAAATGGAAAAAGCAATGAATGGTTTATCAGAATTAATTTTGACACTTCAAGGAAATGGAGATTATGATGGTGTAAAAAAATTATATGCTGATAAAGGAATTATTCACGACGATTTACAAAAAGATTTAGATGTCTTGAAAACAAAAAACATTCCAGTTGATGTTGTTTTTGAACAAGGTCCAAAAATGTTGGGATTGTAAAAATAGATTCAATAAAAAAGCTTTCTCAAAATTGAGAAAGCTTTTTTGTTATTCATATAATTTCGTAGCAAAATCCTTCATCGGATTTCTAACTTTTTTCATTGGCGCTAGCCAATCTTCACTGTCTCTGTATCCCAAAGGAAGCATTAAAACGCTTCGCATTCCTTTTTCTTTCAAATCAAGCAAATCATCCAATTCAGCATTATCAAAACCTTCCATTGGCGTACTATCAATTTTCAATTCTGCTGCTTGAGCAAGAGCAAAACCTAATCCAATGTATGCTTGACGAGCTGTATGTGCAAAATTTTCTTCAGAAGTTTGAGGCAAATAAATTCCTTTCAATTTATCTGTATACGAACCAAAACGACCTCTTGGCAAATCTCTCTCATCCGTTGTATAATCGTAAATTGCATCAATACGATCTTCTGTATAACGATCCCAAGCTACAAAAACCAATAAATGCGAACAATCTACAATCGCTTGCTGATCATAGGCAATTGGAACAATTTTTTGTTGCAATTCTTTATTTTTAATAACTAAAATTCTGAACTGTTGCAAACCTGATGAAGTTGGTGCTAAACGAGCTGCTTCAACAATTTTTTTAACGTCTTCTTCTTCAACAATTAAAGACGGATCATATTTTTTTGTAGCGTAACGCCATTTCAAATCATCTATTAAAGACATAATTACTTATTTAAAATCTTTCTAAAAATACATCAAAAAAGTAATCGATCGACCAAAAAATATGCTAAAATTTATGTTATTTATCTTGTTTCCATTCCAAAAAATAACTTCCAGTTGCATTCGTAGAATTCCAACGAACTTGATAATCACCTTTTGCTAAATCAACTGTAAAATTTTCTTCTTTCGAATTTGTAAGTTGACGATTAAACACTACTTCATTATTTTGATCTACAATTTCAAAAATCATTTCGCCTTCTAATTTAATATTCGAATGAAAATTAGCAGTTAAACTTTTCGAAACATTTAGCTTGATATAACTCGTTCCAGAAGCATCTTCAAACTTCGCTTTTGTCCAATTATCACCATTCGAATTCGACCATTTCGAATCCCCCACTCCTTTGTCAAAAAAAGTTCCTTGCGATTTGATATTTGGATTATCCACTTTTCTATAAAAATTATTCGAATCAACATCTGCATTAACTTTTACTGTAATACATGATTGTAACGAAATCATTGCGATAATAAGTGCTATTTTTTTCATATTAGTTTCTCTTTTACTAAATAGATGCAGCATTTTGAAAAAAGTTACAGCAAACAAATATTTTTAAATCATTTTTGATATGCGTAACTTTCGCAAAATATTCTGATGAACGATACTACAGCTCAATTTTTGCAAGAAAACTTTACTCAAAAAGCAATTGAAAGTTTAACTCAACTTTCAGGAGGAGGTTCAGCTCGAGTATATTCGAGATTTTTTGATCAAAATCAGTCGTATATTTTGGCTGAAAGCTCTAATATTGAAGAAAATAAAGTATTTATTCAGTTCTCTTTAGATTTAAAAAAAGTCATCAATAATATTCCAGAAATTGTTTCAGTTTCAGAAGATTTTGCAACCTATGTTCAAACAGATTTAGGAGACGAAACACTGATGAATATTGTCTTGAATGATTTCGAAAAAGCAAAACCTTATTATTTTAAGACATTAGAAAAATTAGCAATTGCTCAAATTCAAGGTGCAACTAAAATCGATTTTAATCATACTTTTTCGTATCCAAAATTAGATAAAACATTAATTTTAAGAGATTTATTTCAGTTTAATTTTTACTTTTTAGATGTCTTAGGAATTGATTACAATGCAGGAAAATTAATCAAAGATTTTGATCGTTTTGCGTCTCAATTTGATAAACTTTCGCCACAAGGTTTTGTGTTCAGAGATTTCCAAACGCGCAACATTATGATTCATCAAAACGAACCTTATTTTATCGATTATCAAGGCGGTTTATATGGACCTGTTGTCTATGATTTGGTTTCGTTAATTTGGCAAGCAAAAGCCAATTTACCATTTGAATTTAAAAAAGAATTATACGAATTTTATTACCAAGAATTAACCAAACAAATTCCAACTTTAGTTCCAATAGATTTTCGTCAATCGTACGAATATTGTGTAGTTGCTCGACTTTTACAAGTTTTAGGAACCTATGGTTTGAGAGGAATTATTGAACGTAAAAAACACTTTTTAGAAAGTATTTCATTTGGGCTTAAAAACTTAGAATCAATAATCGATTATCCTATATTACAAAATTATCCAGAATTAAAACATATTATAAAAATCCTTGTTCTTCCAGAAACGTTAGAACGCATAAATCATAAAATAAATGGCTAAATTAAACATCAACGTTCGTAGTTTTTCGTATAAAAAAGGAATTCCAACCGATCCAACTGGAAATGGTGGTGGTTTCGTTTTTGATTGTCGTGGAATTCTAAATCCAGGTCGAATTCAGGCATATAAAACACAAACAGGGCGCGACGAAGAGGTTAAAAAATACTTGAAAACAGAAACTAAAATTGCAGTTTTTTTAGAAGGTGTTTTTCAAATTATTGACATTTCGATCGAAGATTATTTGCAACGAGGTTTCGAGAATTTAGAAATTAATTTTGGTTGCACAGGCGGACAACATCGATCAGTTTATTCTGCTGATGCGACTGCAAAACATATTCAAGAGAAATTTCCAGAAGCGCAAGTTACGTTACATCATATTGTGCAAGAAGAAAAAAATTGGATAAACGAGGCGTATTAATATGAAAGCAATGATTTTTGCAGCGGGTCTTGGGACTCGTTTAAAACCATTTACTGACAACCATCCCAAAGCTTTAGCAGTTGTAAATGGAAAACCTCTTTTGCAACGAAATATAGAATATTTGAAATCTTTCGGAATTAATGAAATCGTGATTAACGTGCATCATTTTGCAGATCAAATCATTGAGTTTTTAGAAGATAATAATTATTTCGGAATTGAAATTACTATTTCAGATGAAACAGATCAAGTTCTTGAAACTGGTGGTGGTTTGGTTAAAGCAAAAGCTAATTTCGAGGAAGATTTTTTGGTGATGAATGTGGACATTTTAACAGATCTAAATCTTGCTAAATTTATCAAAGCACATCAAGAAAACAAAGCGTTAGTAACGTTAGCAGTTTCTGATCGAAATTCATCTCGTAAACTATTTTTCAATGAACAAAATGAATTAAAAGGTTGGCGAAATCTGAAAACAGAAGAAGAAATAAAAGCTGTAGATTCTTTAGACAATTGCAAAGATTTAGCTTTTAGTGGAATTCATGTTATTTCTCCTACTCTATTTGATAAAATTACAGAGAAAGGTAAATTTTCTATCATGAAAGTTTATATGGACTTGATGAAAACTGAATCTATCATTGGTTTTGATCATTCTGGCGGAATTTTAATCGACGTAGGTCGACCAGAAAGCGTGTTAGAAGCAGAACAATATTTTAAATAGAAAACAAAAAACTCAATTCAATGGATTGAGTTTTTTTATGCAAAAAGTTTACATATCTTAGATAGAATGAAATACATTAATTATTTTATCTATTTAACTATTGTTGTAGTGATAATTCTCGCTTCAATACTTTACTTTTCTTTCAAAAATAAAGTTGGAAAGATTCTGCAAAAATAAATTACAATAAAAGCTTAGTTTTGATTAAGAAAGGATTCAAAGATACTTATCCTTATGACGAACGTTTTTTAGAAATTTATGATACAGAAATTCAGGATAAATTGAAGGAATTGTAAAAGTAATTGCTCAAAAAAAATATCCATTTTTTTTAATTTCTAGACTTCGCTTGAAATAATATTTTCTGAATTTATTTTTAAAAATCAATAAAACTCGCCATCTACATAAAACCATTTGCCATTCTCTTGCACAAACCTAGAAAGTTCATCATGTTCGTAGATTTCACCTTGTTTGTCTTGGTAATAAGCTCTAAATCGAACTTTATTATCTTTAGCAAAAACAATTTCTAACTTTAACCATTTATTCGATTTTGCCCAATCTTCGATATCACTAAAATCATTATCTTTTTGCGTAGAAGAATGTGTTGTATCAACTAAATATTCAGGCAAAACCATTGCAAAAGCAGCGTAACGAGAACGCATCAACTCTTCGGGAGTTTTTGGCAATTCAATATTCAAATGAAAAGGTTCGCAACAAGTTGCATATACTTTTCCAGAACAACAAGGACAATTCATTTTATTCTTTATTTTTTGCAAAGATACTGTTTACTTGTCTTTGTGGTAATGATAATGATCCTGAATCACCACTTGAATAAAATCAATATTTCCTAAACCATCACTTTTCACCTCCATTATTTCCTCCAGTTTTCGCGTTAATTTTAATAAAATATCATAATTATTATTGTTTAATGCAGACGTAAAATTTTCTTTTACAATATTAATATCACGATCAGACAGGCGATAAACTTCGGGAAAACGAATTTTATAGGTTTCAGAAACTTCAGCGAAAATAGTTTGTGATAAAGCTAATTTCGGATTCAAATCAATCAAACATGTATTCGCAACAATATCACCTAAACGTTGACCATTTTTATTTATAATCATCGTTATCAACGCGATAAGTCCAGTAAATAAAAACAATTCGACACTTCCAATTACCCAACGCAAGAAATAATCAAAATTATTGGCACGATTTCCGTCCATTCGTATTACACGAATTTTCATAATCCATTTTCCAATTGTTTGCCCTTTCATTAAAATCTCGAGAACCAACGGATAAAGTAAAAATATAAAACCTATTATACTATAAATTCCCATACGAAACCATTCGTCTCTATTCGGAATAAACTCAGAGAAATAATACATACCGTAGACTAATATGATTCGGATAATCATATCGATGATATACGCAAGCAAACGTTTTCCAAGTGGTGCAATATTATAAGCAATTTGCACGTTTTGAGGTGTATTGACTAAAAGTTTATTCATATATTTGGTTCACTAACAACTACTCTACAATGAGAGAAGCGCATTTTATTGATAAAAATAAGTCTAAATGGTCTGATATTGAACATAATTTGAAAAATAAAATTGATGTTCATCCAGATATTTTAGCAAAAAACTACATCGAAATTACAAATGATTTGGCGTTTGCTCAAACTTATTACCCAAAAAGTAAGACAAAAGATTATTTGAACGAGTTAGCTTTATTTGCGCATCAGTCAATTTACAAAGATCAACGAACTTCTGGGAATCAATTTGTGCAATTTTTCAAAGAAGATGTGCCAAATGTAGTCTACAAAAATCACAAAATGTTGTTGTATTCATTCTTAATTTTTGCCTTAGCGGTTTTAATTGGCGTTTTATCATCGCATTTCGATCCAGATTTTACACGATTAATTTTAGGAAATCAATATGTAGACGAAACGTTAATGAACATCAAAAAAGGTGATCCTGCAGCAATTTACAAATCAGGAAGTCAGACTGGCTCTACATTAGCTATAACCATCAACAATATTCGTGTTGCTTTTTTTGCTTTTACATTAGGATTATTTTTCAGTATTGGATCAGGATATATTCTATTTTCGAACGGAATTATGTTAGGTGCATTTCATTATATGTTTTTCAAAGAAGGCGTTTTGGGAAAGGCAATGTCAGCAATTTGGATGCATGGAACAATCGAAATTTCGGTGATTATTATTGCTGGAGCTTGCGGATTAATGCTTGGAAATGGCTTTATGTTTCCAAAAACTTTATCGCGAAAAAAATCACTCACAATCAAAGCAAAAGAAGCGGTAATGATTTTATTAAGCACTGTTCCAATGTTTATTATAGCTGGATTTATCGAAGGTTTTATTACGCGTTTATATGATGTTAATATTGTATTGAGTTTATTGGTAATAATCCTTTCATTAATCTTAATTATTTGGTATTACATCATTTATCCGATTCAAAAAAATAGACAAAAAACTTTTTCGTTCAATCAAACTTTAGAATCGAATGAAACAATTTAGACTATTTTTTACATTTACATTATTATTAATTCAATTCGTTGTTTTTGCACAAGAAAAAACAGCAGAATTTAAAGCATTCAAAGAAAAATATGCTGGAAAAGAATTTGATTATAATGATGTTCCAAAACCTAAAAAAGAATTCGAACCTGGCTTTTTCTCAAAAATAATCGAAGGTATTTTTAGATTTCTCTCTTATTTACCTTGGGAAATCATTTTCTATTTTGTAATTGGATTATTCTTAATTTTTCTTGCCACACGTATTTACAAAAATGGTGGAATTCTTAAACGAAATTCGAAAAAATTATATGACGAATCTGATTTTGATTTTATCGAAGAAAATTTAGCCGAAGTTAATTTGAATTCATTAATCAATAAAGCAGAAACAGAACAAAATTTTGCTTTAGCAATTCGTTATTTGCATTATCAAAATCTACAAAATTTAGATAAAAAAGGTTGGATTGAATGGGATCCGAAGAAAACAAATCAACAATTTATCAATCAAATAAAAGACGAAAAATCAAAGATTTTATTCAATCAAAATACTAAAATTTTCAATCAAGTTTGGTTTGGAGAATTTAAAATTGATGAAAATAAATACCACGAATTCAAGACAAATTTCAATCAGTTTAACCAATATTTAGCCTCATGAAAAAGAAATTAGGTATTCTATTAGGCGCTATTTTATTGATCGGAATTTTTATATTTTCTTTCTCAAAACTTCGTTATAAGCTTCCTAAATCATGGAATGTAAGCCTTTATCAAAATAGTAAAGATCCGTACGGATTATTTATTATGCACGAAGAACTTGGGAAGTTATCTAATGGGAAAATGAAAGATTTGGAAAAACTTTCTGAATTAAAAATTGATCCTAAAAAAGCAAAAGATTATGCAGTTGTTGTGCTCGGTTCTGAAATTTATTTTGATACAGTTTCTAAAAATTTATTGAGCAAAATTGCCGAAAATGGTGGAATTGTGATGATTGCAGATTATTATGACAATTTTGGTGATGACACAAATGGAAAAGAAGATATTAACGAAGAAACGTATTCTACAGATACGCCAACAACTGATTCTACGGAATCTGAAGAGAATATCTTGTACAATCAGACAATAAATATTAATGATAATTTTGAACTTAGAACAAATAAATTGTTCAAAATAAAGAAGAAAAAAGAAATCGAACATCACTATTTTAGCGATATCACAAATGATTCTGAAATTTTTGGAACAATTACTTATAAAGATAAGGCTTACCCAAATTATTTAAAAATCAAACCAAAAAATTATAAAGGTTATTATTTATATCACGCAGAACCGCTTTATTTTACCAATTATTATTTGTTAAATGAGGACAGTTATTTCTATGCTAAATCAGTTTTAGAACCACTGAAAGGGAAAACTATTTTTTGGTACAATACCTCGAAAACTTATGCAGGAAGTTCATCAATGATGCGTTTCATAATGAGCGAACCAGCTCTAAAAGCTGCTTGGATTACGTTATTGGTTTTACTTTTCTTCTTTTTAATTTTTAGAAGCAAACGCGAACAACGCATCATTCCAATTTATACCAAAGAAGAAAATCATACCGTCGAATTTGCTAAGACAATTTCCTCTTTATACCAAGAAAATGGCGAAGTAAAAGACATTGTTTCAAAGAAAATCGATTATTTTTTATACAAATTGAGAAAAACATTTTTAATCGAAACAGACGATATTACAAACAAACAATTCATTGAAATTGTTGCACAAAAAGCAAATTTGAGCCAAGAAGAATGTCTTGAAAAATTCACGATTCTGAAAAATATTTATCAAAAAAATCAACCAAATGAACACGATTTGAAAATTGTGTATCAAATCATCGAAAACTATAAACAAAAAGCAAATATCTAATGAGCGAAAATACATATCAACCATTCGAAAATAGAGTCGATTTTTCGGATGTACAACATAAAATGCAAACTGTAAAAAATGAATTGAAAAAGGTAATTGTCGGACAAGATGATATTATCGATCAATTAATTTTGGCTTTGCTTTCTAACGGACATTCTCTGATAGAAGGTTTGCCTGGAGTTGCCAAAACAATGATGGCAAAATTGTTGGCAAAAACGATAGATTCTGGTTTTAGTAGAATTCAGTTTACGCCAGATTTAATGCCTTCTGATGTGATTGGAACGTCTATTTTAAATTCTAAAATCAATGAATTTGAGTTCAAAAAAGGACCAATTTTTTCGAATATTATTTTAATTGATGAGATTAACCGTTCGCCTGCAAAAACTCAAGCGGCTTTATTCGAATCGATGTCAGAAAAACAAGTGACGGTTGATGGAACAACTTATCCTTTACAAGCTCCTTTTCTAGTTTTTGCAACTCAAAATCCAATCGAGCAAGAAGGAACGTATCGCTTACCAGAAGCACAATTGGATCGTTTTATGTTTAAGATTTATGTCAAATATCCTTCGTTAGAAAGTGAAATTGAATTATTGAAAGAACAACAAGAACGCAAAAATATTGACAAAGAAACGTTGGTAGAAAAAGTAATTTCAGGAAATGAAATTATTGAGTTCCAAGATCGCATAAAATCAGTTTTCGTACACGAAGCGTTGATTACGTATATTGCGACAATTGTTCATCAAACCAGAATCGATCAAACCTTGTATATGGGTGCATCGCCACGTGCTTCTATCGCGATTTTAGATGCTGCAAAATCAAATGCAGCGGTGAATGGACGCGATTTTGTGATTCCAGAAGATATCAAGCAAATTGCGCATACAATTTTGGGACACCGCGTTGTGATGGTTCCTGAAAAAGAGATGGAAGGTTTTACAACACAACATATTATTCAGCAAATTATTGATCGCGTAGAAATTCCTCGTTAATGAAATTTTTCAGAAGCTTATTTCTTACCAATCGCTTTTTTTATGCGGGATTATTCATTGCATTTTGTTATGTGATTGCATTTTTTCTATCTCCTATTTACATTATTGCAAAGATTTTGACACTTGTCTTTATCGTCAGTGTTATTGTCGAAATATTTTTGGTTTATATTCCTAAAACTTCCATTGAAGTTCTTCGAAATTATCCAGAACGACTTTCAAATGGTGATGAAAATGAATTGGAACTTTTCGTAACAAATCATTATCAATTCCCTCTAAATGTAAGGATTATAGAAGAGTTTCCTGTTCAATTACAATTAAGAGATTTTCAGTTTAGAAAACGATTTAAAAGTAGTCAAAATACTAAATTTGATTTCAAAATTCGACCAACAGAACGAGGTTCATATAAATTTGGATTAACAAATGTATTTATTTCTGTTTTTGGATTGATTGAGAAAAAGATCAAAATAAACGAACCAATTTCGATTGCTTGTTATCCTTCTTATTTGCAATTAAAACAGTTTCAATTATATTCTACCGCTCAGTTACAGAATCAATTTGGAATGAAAAGGATTCGAAAAATTGGAACAAATACAGAATTTGAAAATATAAAAAATTATACGATTGGTGACGAATATCGTTTAATCAATTGGAAAGCAACGGCAAAAGCAAATCGACTGATGGTCAATCAATTTCAGGAAGAAAAATCGCAGCCTGTTTATTCGTTAATTGACTTAGGGAGAACGATGCGAATGCCTTTTGATGGTTTAAAATTGTTGGATTATTCAATCAATTCTAGCTTAGTTGTCGCAAATATTTCACTTCAAAAAAATGAAAAAGCAGGTTTAATAACATTTAATAAAAGAATTCAAGATCACGTTGTTGCGGATAGAAAAAATCATCAAATGCAATTGATTTTGGAGAAATTATACAATGTACAAACTGATTTTTTGGAAAGTGATTTTGGACAATTGTATGCCTATATCAAACGAAAATTAACGCAACGATCGCTTTTATTTATTTATACCAATTTTGAAACAATTGATGGTTTGGAACGTCAATTACCATATCTGAAATTGATTAAAAAATCGCATGTTGTCGTTTTGATTCTATTTAAAAATTCGGAATTGAAAAAACTTAATCATCAGAAAGCAAAGACTACTACTGATATTTACGATCAAACAATTGCCGAAAAGTTTAATTACGACAAAGAATTAATCATAAATCGTTTGCATCAATTCGGGATTTTAACGATTTACTGCGAACCACAAGAATTGTCTATTAACTTAATCAATAAATATTTAGAGATAAAAGCGCGAGGTTTGTTTTAAAAAAAGTTTTTTTAACCATTTTTTTAGAAAAATAAGCACAATTATTGCTTAAAGTTGGTCAATTTAATCTGAACAACCATGAAAAAACTATTACAGATCTTTTGTTTAATTTTAACAACAAGTCTTTTTGCACAAACAAATTTTATCGAAAATAAAACACTTTCTACAAAGCGCGTAATCCTTTTGGACGCTGGACATGGAGGAACAGATACTGGCGTAAAAAAAGATGAATTTCAGGAAAAAGATATTGCGCTGAAAATTGCAGAAATTATTCAAGAAAAAAATCCTTTTACAGATATTGATTTTGTATTATTGAGAAAAGGTGACGAACAAATTATCAATACAAGTCGTGCGAAAATGATTAATGAAATAAAACCTGATTTGGTTTTATCAATTCACGCAAATTATAATGTAAAAGATTCGAAAAAAGGAACAGAAATTCACCTTTCTCCATTGAATCCTACTTTCGAAGAATGTAAAATACTTGGCGAAAAAATTGGAACAAGTATAAGTTCTTTAGGTTTTGAAAACTTAGGAATTGTTGAAACAAATTCGAAAATATTACGAGATTCACAAGTTCCAATTATTATGATTGAAATCGGTTATTTGACAAATGACGATGACCGAAAAATATTAACAAACGAAAGTAATTACCCTAAAATAGCAGATAAAATTTTTGAAGCATTGAAGAATTAGACATAAAAAAATCTCAGAGTATTTTGCTCTGAGATTTTTTGTTTTTTCTCTATTTTCCATCCAATTCTTGTTCTTGATGAAAGGCAATTTGACCAAAATCATCTTGTATATTTTGATAATAAACTTTTGCTTGTAAATAATCTTTGAATCCATAACTTAACTCGAAATTATACACAAAAGCTGGTTGCATAAAAGGATTTCCTTCTGTGTAAGAAATAGGATTACTATACCATTTATTTGGATTTAATTCCCAAAAAGCTGGTCGTTGAATTCTTCGCCCAAAATTAAAATTGAACGAATGATCTTCTGTTGACTGATATTGAATATAAAACTTTGAAAAGCTCTTTTCATAAAAATCAATTAGCAGAAAAAATTGTACAATTTTTAGAAAATTATCAATCAATATAAAACGAAAAAAAGGACTTCAATTGAAGTCCTTTTCTATATTTATTTGCAAATTGTATTAATCACAATTTCCGTCTACATCACAAGAAGCACCATTTTGTGGTTGGTCCAAATGATCTTTTTCGTAAGCTTGTGTCAAAGCAGAAACGAAATACTCGACTGGTTGAGCACCAGAAAGTGCATATTTACGGTCAATTACGAAAAACGGAACGCCAGAAACACCAATATTACGCGCATCTAAAATATCCGAAGCAACTTCAAAAACATTTGCATCAGAATTTAGCATTTCAAGAACTTCGGTTTTGTTCAAACCAATTTCTTCTCCCAATTCAGCCAAAACTTCATAATCAGCTACATTTTTACCTTCTGTAAAATACGCTTTAAAAAGTCTTTCTTCTGCTTCCGAACCTTTTCCATTCGCTTGCGCAAAATGAATCAATCGGTGAGCATCACCCGTATTGACAACTTTAGAATTTTGTTGTTGAAAATCAATTCCAACAACTTTTCCCATTTCAGCCAATTGATTATTCATTGCCGAAACTTGTTCTTCCGAAATTCCTTTTGTTTTGATTAAATAATCATTGACAGAAGTAATTTCAGTTTTTGATAAATCAGGATTTAACTGAAAACTTTTCCATTCAACCTGTATTTTATCTTGATAAGGAATTTGCGTTAAAGCTTGTTCAAAATGTTTTTTTCCGATATAACAGAACGGACACATTACATCCGACCAGATTTCAATTTTCATTATAGAAATTTTTGGTGTAAAAGTTTGTAAAAATACGCTTTTTATTTGAATGGATTCGGTTATTTTTCGGTTAATTTTATCTTGAAAAATTATTAACAAAATCTTGAAAAATAATCGTGCTAAATTGAGTTTTAAATTTGTTTAAGACAAGGTTTAAATTACCTTTGCAGTGAACCAAGAAAAGATGATTAGTTTCATTTTTATTCCAAATCAAATAACGAACAAACAATATGTCAACACACGTAGTAGTCGGTCTTCAATGGGGTGACGAGGGAAAAGGAAAAATTACAGATGTATTAGCCGAAAAATCGGATTATGTTGTACGCTACCAAGGTGGTAACAACGCTGGTCATACGGTATATGTAGGCGATGATAAATTTGTCTTACACTTATTACCTTCTGGAGTTTTACAATGCAAAGGAAAATGTATTATTGCGAATGGTGTCGTAGTAAATCCTGAAGCTTTTTTTGCAGAAACTGAACAATTAGAAGCAAAAGGTTTATCTACAGATCACGTTTTTATCTCGAGAAGAGCGCATATCATCATGCCTTATCACATTTTGTTAGACGAATATCGTGAAGAATTTGCAGGAAAAGATAGTCAAATTGGTACAACAAAACGCGGAATTGGTCCTTGTTATGAGGATAAAGTAGCGCGCGTTGGTATTCGTGCAATTGATTTATTAAATCCTGAAGTTTTAGCAGAAAAAATCAAAGAAAATTTAGTGGTTAAAAATGCTTTATTCGAAAAATTATTCAATAAAGAACCATTAAAATTCGAAGACATTTACGAAAAATATTTAGCTTATGGTGAGCGTTTGAAAGAACGTATCTTAGATTCTGAGTTAGAAATTAACCACGCAATTGACGAAGGTAAAAATGTATTATTCGAAGGTGCTCAAGCATTAATGTTAGACATCGATTTTGGTACATATCCATTCGTTACATCATCTTCTCCAACAACAGGTGGAGTTTGTGTTGGTGCTGGAGTTCCTCCTACAAAATTGAAAAATTTGATTGGAGTTTCGAAAGCATATTGTACACGCGTTGGTAACGGTCCTTTCCCAACAGAATTGGACAACGAATTAGGAGAACAAATTCGTCAAGTTGGTCACGAATTCGGAGCGTCGACAGGTCGTCCACGCCGCACAGGTTGGTTAGATTTAGTTGCATTGAAACACGCTTGTATGATTAATGGAATTACACATTTAGTAATTACTAAATTAGATGTAATGTCGAATATTGATACAGTAAAAGTTTGTACAGGTTACAAAACAGAAGACGGAAAAATCATTGATTATTTCACTTCTTCTACAACTAAATTAGCTGATTACGAAGCGCAATACGACGAATTACCAGGATGGAAAGAAGATATTACAAACGTAAAATCTTTTGATGAGTTACCGCAAACAGCGCAAGATTACATTCACTACATTGAGAAATACTTAGGAATCGAAGTTTATTTAGTTTCGGTTGGACCAGAGCGTTCTCAAAACATTATTAGAACAACTTTATTTTAATAAATTAAATAGTATAGCCTGACTTTTGTTGGGCTATAACTTTATGAGATATTTTTATGAACGAAATTTTAGTACGATTAAAACAATTGAATTTAGGTATAGATTCTATCGTCCCGATGAAAGGTGGTGATATTAACGATGCTTTTCGATTAGAATCGTTTGATAAAAAATATTTTTTAAAGGTAAATTCCGCAAACAACTTTCCTCATCTTTTCAAGAAAGAAGCACGTGCTTTAGAAGCCATCAAAAAGACCAAAACATTTTCGGTTCCGAAAGTGGTAAATGTTGGCGAAGCTGGAAAAGATTTTCAATATTTATTATTAGAATGGATGGAAACCTCTACTCCAACTGTTGTAAATTGGGAAAACTTAGGAAAAAATTTAGCAAAACTTCATCAAAATACAAGTAAACAATTTGGTTGGTCAGAAGATAATTACATTGCAATTGTCGTTCAGCCGAATAGTTTAACAGATTCTTGGAGCGAATTTTATGCAAAAAATCGCATCATGCCAATGATGAAACTATTGCAAAACAAACAATTAATCAATTCAAAACAAATAAAATCTGCAGAGAGTTTATGTAAACAATTGAATTCGATATTTCCAGAAGAAAAACCTGCTTTATTGCATGGAGATTTTTGGAATGGAAATATTTTAGCCAACAAAAAAGGCGAATTCTCGGTTATAGATCCTGCAATTTATTATGGTCATCGCGAAATGGATTTGGCTATTGCAAAGCTTTTTGGAGGATTTGATGATGTATTTTTTGATGCCTATCACGAAAATAATCCTTTAGCACCAAATTTCGAAGAGCGTTTACCAATTGCACAATTATTTCCATTGCTGATACACGCTTACCTTTTCGAAGGTTATTATGTGAAAGATGTGCAAACCATTTTGAAAAAATTTTAAAAAACAAAACAAACAAATACAATGAACAAGTATCAAAATCCTTTAGAATCGAGATATTGTAGCGACGAAATGCTATATATCTTTTCTCCTGAGAAAAAATTTACAACATGGAGACAGCTTTGGATTGCTTTGGCAGAAATTGAAAAGGAACTTGGATTAGATATTACAGACGAACAAATTCAAGAATTAAAAAATAATGCAACTAATATTGATTATGATGTTGCTGCGGCTTACGAAAAGAAATTTCGTCACGATGTAATGGCTCACGTGCATACGTACGGAGATGTTGCACCAAGCGCAAAAGCAATTATTCATTTAGGCGCTACTTCGGCTTTTGTTGGCGATAACACAGATTTGATTCAGATTCGTGATGGATTTCAACATGTAAAAGGACAATTAATCAATGTGATTGATGGTTTAGCAAAATTTGCGCGTCAATACAAAGATTTACCAACTTTAGGATTTACGCATTTCCAACCAGCACAATTAACAACCGTTGGAAAACGTGCAACACTTTGGTTACAATCTGTTTTATTAGATTTAGAAGAATTAGAATTCAGAATAGATACGTTACGTTTTCGCGGTGTAAAAGGAACAACTGGAACAGCGGCTTCTTTCAAAGAATTATTTGATGGAGATTACCAAAAAGTAAAAACATTAGACAAAAAATTATCTGAACGTTTCGGATTCAAAAATGTTTTTGCAGTTTCAGGACAAACTTACGATCGTAAAATTGATGCTCAAGCATTAGAATTATTATCAAACATTGCACAATCTGCACATAAATTTACAAACGACTTGCGTTTATTACAAAATTTAAAAGAGATTGAAGAACCTTTCGAAAAAAATCAAATTGGATCTTCTGCAATGGCATACAAACGCAATCCTATGCGTTCAGAGCGTATCGCCTCTTTAGCGAAATACGTGATGTCCTTAGCAACTTCTCCTGCAATGGTTGCTTCAACTCAATGGTTCGAAAGAACGTTGGACGATTCGGCTAACAAACGCTTAGCAGTACCTCAAGCATTTTTAGCGATTGATGCAATTTTAATCATTTGGAACAATATTTTAGATGGTTTAGTCGTTTATCCTAAAATCATCGAGAAGCATATCGCGGAAGAATTACCATTTATGGCAACCGAATATATCATTATGGAAGGTGTTAAAAATGGTGGAGATCGTCAAGAATTACACGAAATTATCCGTACACATTCTATGGAAGCTGCAAAACAAGTGAAAATGGAAGGAAAATCTAACGATTTAATTGAACGTATCATTGCCGATGAAAATGTAAAAATTGACAAAGAGAAATTAGTCGAATTATTAGATCCGAAAAACTTTACAGGATTTGCTTCTGAACAAACAGAAGAATTCTTAAAAGATTTGGTTGATCCAATTATCGAAGAAAATAAAACACTTTTAGGCGCTCATACAGACCTTAAAGTGTAAACACGCTTAAGACAAACACATGAAACAAAAAAAAGACTTCCAAATTGGAAGTCTTTTTTTAATTTTAACCTTTAATCAATTATAACCAATGAGAAAATTCTTTCTGTTTTTTGCACTTATTTGTTCTTTTCACGTAGTTGGACAAATCAAATATATCACGAACAAAGAATTTACTGTACAAGGAAAAGCCTTTGATAATACACCTTTTTACCATAGAATCGATACCAACAAATACGCAAATCTTCCTGAAAAAGTAAAAGGTTTATTTACTGCTCCCGCTGGATTATATGTTATATTCAAATCGAATACTTCACAAATAAAACTGGATTGGACAACTCGTTCTACTTATTTGGGCGCGAATACAACTGGAATTATGGCGCGTGGGTTTGATTTGTATATCAAAGAAAACGGAAAGTGGATTTTTGCAGGTGCGGCTTTACCAAATCAGCAAAATATCAAAAGTGAATTGATATCGTCAAGAATTTATCAAAGACAGAAAAGGAATTCATACTTTATTTGCCACTTTGGAACGAAATTACAGATTTAAAAATAGGAATTGATGCTTCCGCTAATTTTATCAATCAACCGATTGCGTATAAAAAGAAAATCGTGGTTTATGGTTCAAGCATTGTGCAAGGTGCTTCGGCAAGTCGTCCTGGAATGAATTATCCTTCTATTTTAACACGAAAAACAGGCTATGAATTCATTAATCTTGATTTGAGTGGAAGTGCAAAAATTGAAATTGAATTGGCTGAAATGATCAAAGATATTCAAGGGGTTGATTTGTTTATCTTGGATTGTGTTCCAAATAGTTCACCCGAAGAGATCAAAAGTAGAACAATTCCGTTCGTCAAATTACTCCGAAAATATCATCCAAAAACACCAATCTTGATGGTAGAAAGCTTGATTCGACCAATGAGTAAATTTGATTTAATCGCTCACGAAGATATGACAAGACAAAATCAAACCTATCGAGCCCAATACGATGCGTTGATAAAAGAAGGCATAAAAGATTTGTATTTATTGAAAGGTGATAATTTAATTGGTTCGGATAACGAAGGTTCTACAGACGGAATTCATCCAAATGATTTAGGTTTTAGCAGATTATCAGAGGCCATTGAGAAAAAAGTAAATGAAATTTTGAGTAAGAAATAGATTAATACTTTATACCAACTTTTCTCAAAATAAAACCTAACAACCAAATAGGACCAACCAACAAAAATTGTAAATCTTTGAGAAAACTTGGCTTCTTCCCTTATATTTTGTGTCCAACGAATTGTAAAATCCACGTGATAATAAATACTACCAAATAAACTAACCAAGATTTTGTACCGAATTGCACATTGCACAACGAAATAAAATATTCCATAATCAACATTAGAAAAATCATAATGAAACCAACGACAACCGATAATCTAAAATAAAATATTGAAACAATAACCAATGCAATGATTGAAGCTATACTGATATAACCAAAGTTCTGAACATACAAATGCGGCGCTGGAATGTAGGATATAAAACCAAGAATCGTCCAAAAGATTAAAGGAACACAAATCCAATGAATAGTTTTGTTTGTTCCATTTTGATGACTTTCTCCATATTCACTAAAAAGTTGTTCTATTTTTCTCATATTGGATGATTTTAACTTAAATATAGGTTGAATTTGTTTGATTATTAAACTTTAAAACCAAAATTATAGTTGTAAATTTGAATATAACTTGAAATATCTTACAAAATCCAATTAATGTTTACAAAAATTATAAATGTATTTGCAATACTATTTGGTATCACACTCTTTACCCTACTAACTTATATTTTTTATAATCAAGCTTCTAAAGATTTATCTAAATATTCGCAAGTTGAAGGTATAATAACAAATAAAGGTATTATAAATTCAAACAAAAATTCTAAAATATTCTTTTTAAAACTTTCTAATTATCCTCAAAATCTCGCAGTATACAAAATGACTAAAAATTATTCAGAGCTTGATAATAATATTAGTCACGGTGACAAAGTAAAAGTATATTTTTCACCTTCAAATTCTAATAAAAATAACTTGGATATAGTTCAAATAGAGAAAGAAAATAAAATTTTATTAAGTTATAATACGCACAAAACCACCTACTATTTTTTAACCGGAATAACTACAATCGCTACATTATGTATCATTTTAATGACAGTTTATTATATAAAAAGAAATAAAATTGAGAATCCTATACCACCTATTTTCTAAATAAAACAAATTCAATATTAAAACATTAGCAATAGTTACCAAAATTTGGTAACTTTATTTTATTAAACTAAATAAGACGTTATGGGACGAAATACATCTGTTTCTTTGGGAAATTATTTTGAAGAATTTGTTGATACAAAAGTCTCTCAAGGAAGATACAAAAATGCAAGTGAGGTTATTAGAGCTGGTTTGAGACTTTTGGAAGAAGAAGAAGATAAAATTCAGTTATTGAAAAATTCGATACAAGAAGGTATAGATAGTGGAATTGCAGAGGATTTTGATGCAAAAAAACACCTCGAAACTTTGAAAGCCAAAATAAAAAATAATGGCTAAGTATTTCTTGACAAATAAAGCTGTTGAAGATCTTTCGAAAATATATGAATATACGTTTGAATTGTGGTCACAGAATCAAGCGGATAAATATTATGAAGAACTAATCAATTTTTGTCAGTTATTAGCCGAAAACCCCATGATTGGAAGAAATTATAGTGAGATTAATTCTGAACTTTACGGATTTTTAGCCAATCAACACATTATCTTTTATAGAATTCTAACTAAAGATGAAATTGAAATAACAAGAATTCTCGGTGCGGAAATGGATTTGAAGAATCGTATAAAAGAATAAACTTTTTAATTTTCTCACTTCAACTATTTTCACCGCAAAAAACGATTATACGAGAAAGCCAACTTTTTCAAGTTGGCTATTTTATTTACTTTGGATAAACGACTCGTGAAAAGCAACACGAAGTGTTGATCTATATTATAAAATTTTAAGCTTGCATCACAAAAATAGCAGGACGTTTATGAAAATCATACTTTTCATTTTTCCACTCTTTGATCGATAACGTGCGGATATCTTCGTCCTCTAATGTAATGTGGCACGCGACACAAATCTTGGTTTCGGCACGAAGAATCTTCGTTAAATCGTCTACCATTTGATTGTTACGATAAGGCGTTTCCATAAAAATTTGAGCAATTCCCGTTTTCGCGCTTTCAGCTTCCAAATGCGCTAATTTCTTTTTACGTTCTGTTTTATCGATTGGTAAATAACCGTGAAAAGCAAAGTTTTGACCATTCATTCCAGAAGCCATTAACGCCAACAAAATCGACGATGGACCAACCAAAGGAACTACCTGGATGCGTTTCTGTTGCGCAACTTTTACCAACTGCGCACCCGGATCTGCAACCGCAGGCAAACCAGCTTCGGAAATAATTCCGATCGTTTTGTTTTGATCAAATAATTTGATCAAATCTAACATTTCTTCTGGCTCTGTATCTTTGTTTAGAATGTAAATATCTAAATCGGCTTGAACTTTTTCGGGGCAAACTTGTTTGATAAATTTACGTGCAGATTTTTCGTTTTCTACCACAAACGTATCAATTGCTCGAATAATGTCAAGATTGTATAAAGGCAATACTCTACTGTGTTCGCTTTCACCTAAAAGTGAAGGAATCAAATAAACTTTAGCCGTTTTCATTGTATAATTTTAAAGATTATATTTTTTGATGATTCCGTCTGTGGCTTCATCTAATAATTGATAAACATGCTCGAAAGCATCTTCTCCATCGTAGTAAGGATCAGGAACATTTTGCGTTTGCCCTATTCCATCTTTCAAGATCAATTTGATTTTACTTTGCTCCTCTTCGCTTCGAGCTAATTGTTGCAAATTAATTAAATTTTGTTTATCCATTGCAAAGATTAAATCAAACTCATCGAAAAAAATTGGATTGAAATGCATTGCACGTTGATCAGAAATATCAACACCATATTTTTTAGCAACCGCAACCGAGCGTCTATCTGGTTGTTCACCAACATGCCAATCACCCGTACCAGCAGAATCTACCAAATGATTGTCGCCAACCTTTGATTGTAAAATTCCTTCTGCCAACGGAGAACGACAAATATTACCTAAACAAACCATCAAAATTTTCATTGAAAAAATATTTATAGATTAATCTGAAATTTTACGTGAAATATCTTCAATATAACCACGAAATTGCTTGTCCGTTTCTTGTAAATTTTTCACTGTTTTACAAGCGTGTAAAACTGTTGCGTGATCACGTTTACCGATTTGTGTTCCAATACTTGCCAAAGACGCTTTTGTATATTGTTTTGCAAAATACATTGCTAATTGACGCGCTTGTACGACATCACGTTTACGTGTTTTTGACTGAATATCTTCAATCTTCACTTTAAAGTATTCACAAACTGTTTTCTGAATGTAATCAATCGAGATTTCTTTGCGAGCTGTTTGTACTAATTTAGATAACGTACGTGATGTTAAATCTAAGGTAATTTCACGTTTATTCAACGTTGCTTGCGCAATGATTGAGTTTAATGAACCTTCTAATTCACGCACATTTGTATCAATATTTTGTGCGATATAATCCATTACTTCATCAGGAAATTCGATACCATCGTTTTCTAATTTTTGTTTCAAAATTGAAAGACGTGTATTGTAATCAGGGTTTTGCAAATCGGCTGATAATCCCCATTTGAAACGAGAAATTAATCGATCTTCCATATCTTGAATATCTGCTGGAGATTTATCCGAAGTCAAAATAATCTGATTTCCTCTTTGATGTAAATGGTTAAATATATGGAAAAAAACTTCTTGCGTTTTTGCTTTTCCAGATAAAAACTGAATATCATCCATAATCAAAACATCAATCATTTGATAAAAGTGAATGAAATCATTTTGATTATTATTTTTTACAGCTTCAATAAATTGTTGTGTAAATTTCTCAGTTGAAACATACAAAACAGTTTTCTCTGGGTGTAAATCTTTTACTTCTAAACCTATCGCATGCACCAAATGAGTTTTTCCTAACCCTACTCCACCATAGATGAATAGTGGATTGAACGAAGTTCCTCCTGGGCGTTTGGCAATCGCACGACCAGCCGCACGTGCTAATCGGTTTGATTCTCCTTCGATAAAATTATTGAATGTATAATTATGATTTAATTGCGAATCAATTTTTAATTTTTGCAATCCTGGAATAACGAAAGGATTCATCATTTTACCAGCTTGCAAATTAATTGGCGCTTCTACCTCTTGTGGGCGAGGTTTTTCTTTGTTCGAACTTGGAATACGTACCGTGAATGGCTCACGTCCTTGCGACTTTTGATCCATCAAAATACTGTATACCAATTTTGCATCAGAACCTAATTCTTTTTGTAAGGCACTTTTTAAAATTTTGATATAATGCTCCTCTAACCATTCGTAAAAAAATTTACTTGGTACTTGTATTGTTAAAACATTATTATTTAGTTTGCCCGGACGTATCGGTACAAACCAAGTATTGAAGGCATCTTCTGCAATGTTGTCTTTTATAAAAGACAAGCATTTTTCCCACACAGAATTTGCAGTTATCGTCATAATATTGTCCAAAAGTGCTTAAGTTTTAATGTAAAATACTGAAAGTCAATGTTAAATTTTCATCAACCCTTCTCTACAAAATTGTGAACAAATTTTGAATAAAAAAAATGATTTAGGTATTGATATATTAAAAAATACTTTGTATAATTAAAAATAATCAATAAGTAGTTTTAGATAAAATAAAAATACTGCAAAGATAATCTTTTCGGACATATTTTGGCTTATAAAACTATTAATTCTTATTTTTGTATCACTATGGAAATTACACAAGAAAAAATTGACTTCGCAATTATCAAAGTAGAAAATCATTTAAATGATTTGGGCATCAAAAATAATTTTTCTCTTTTACGAATTGAACAAGGTGAAGAAAAAAATGTAAGGACTTTTTATTATGAAATAGCAAATCCTACTTTCAAAACAATTATTCAAATTCAATATGATTTCTTAAAAGAAGAGCAAAAAGATTCTTCGCAAACTTCTTTTAGTTGGATGGATTACAAAAAAATTACTGAATAGACTTTTTCATTTTTTATATAATTAATGATAAAGTCTTTTTTTTGTTCTCTACTTTTGAAGATTAAAATGATGTTTTAGAAAATTATGGAGAAGATAGAAGAAACCGAACAATTAAATGTTTTTCGCACCAAAACTCGTATTCTATATAAACACACCGATCAAATGAAAGTGGTTTATTATGGAAATTATCCTGAGTTTTATGAAATTGGTCGTGTAGAATTGATGCGCAAACGTGGTTTTCCTTATGCTGAATTGGAAGCAATGGGAATTCAGATGCCAATTATTGAAATGCATACAAAATATATTGGTAGCGCTTTGTACGATGAATTAATCGAAATTGAAACAACAGTTCATGAGCGTGACAAAGGTGTTCGCATTCGATTTGATTACAATATATATAATGAAGTGGGAAAAATAATTAATCAAGGATACACTATTTTATGTTGTATTGATGCCGAAACTCGTCGTCCTGTTCGTATTCCAGAACGTATTTGGACAAGTTTAGGTTTATAATATTATTTAGAATCATTAATTATTCGTTAAAACAAATTCTTGCAAATGATTTCTCATTAAATTTGTTCCTTAACAAAACATGATTAAAAACGAATGTCAACACTTCAAGAAAAAATCAATCAAACGATTGTAGACGTTATCGATTTTCCAAAAGAAGGAATTGTCTACAAAGACATTACTCCATTGTTCTTAAATTCTGAACTTTCGAATGAAATTGTAGACGCTTTTGTAGAAAAAGCAAAAGGTAAAGTGGATATTGTTTGTGGAATTGAAAGCCGTGGATTTTTGTACGGAATTCAGATTGCACAAAAATTAAAAGTTCCTTTTGTATTAATTCGTAAAGCTGGTAAATTACCTCCTCCAACAATTAGTCAATCTTATGATTTGGAATATGGACAAGCAACTATCGAAGTAAATTCGAATTACATCAAAGATGGTGCGCGAGTTCTAATTCACGACGATGTTTTAGCAACTGGTGGAACTGCCGAAGCTTGTGCTAAATTGGTAGAAAAATGTGGTGGAAAAACAACACAGTTTTCTTTTATTGTTGATTTAACTTTCCTACATGGTAAAGATAAATTAACATCTTTTACAACTGATATTGTTACTTTAACAGAATATTAAACTAAAAACTCCGCTCAAAATTTTGAGCGGAGTTTTTTTTATTTTTTAGGCGCTATAATCACTTCTGGCGCTCTTTCATTACCAATATCCAACAAAGCTTTTATATTCGCTAAAATTTCTCTAAAACTCTGTTTACCTTCCGTTTTATAAGGTCCGCTATCCGCATTATATCCAATACAATCCAATCCGAAAACTTTTCCTAAGAAAAGCGCTCTTTTGAGATGATAAGATTGAGAAATTAAAATCACTTTATCAAATTGATAAATATTTTTGGTTCTGTAGATTGTGCTATATGTATCCAAACCTGCTCCATCTAGATAAGTATCTTCAATTTTGACACCTCTATCCAACAAGTATTTTTCCATCACATCAATTTCATTAAAATTCTCGTGAAGTTTTTCTCCAGAAAGTAAAATTACATCCACTTGATCCTCTTTGTAAAGTCGAATTGCAGCATCCAAACGATCTTTCAAAAAACGAGTTGGTTGTCCATTAGCTTGCACTTTTGCACCAAAAACAACTGCCACACGATAATCTGACGGAATATTTCCTTGATAATTGTAAATGTAATACGAAGTAAAAACTTGAATAATCAATGCAACGATCAAAGTAAAAACCGCTATTAATCCAGCGATAAACATACTTTTACGCATTACAAATCTTCCTATTTTTACAAGTTTACTCAACTATCTTTTGTTTTAAAAAATTTTAACATTCAACAGTCTATAAGTTTAGTGATATTTAAAAATTATAAATGTGAAAATTATTTTAAATTTTTCATCGTAATTTTAGAGAATGAATGAGATTGAGTTAAGAACAGTTACCGTTGAACGCTATTTGCAACCTTTGCGCGAAGGTGGTTCTTTGCCTGCACTAGCTGATGCAGATGACGGTTTTAAATATGTTTTAAAATTTAAAGGTGCTGGTCATGGTCCTCGCATGCTGATTTCTGAATTATTAGGAGGAGAAATTGCACGTGTTTTAGGATTTAAAGTTCCTGAATTAGTTTTTGCAAATTTGGACGAATATTTTGGTCAATCCGAAGCTGATGAAGAAATTCAGGATTTGTTAAAATTTAGCGAAGGAACTAATTTGGCTTTGCATTATTTATCTGGTGCAATCAATTATGATCCTGCTGTAATGAAAATTGATGATAAATTATCTTCTCAAATTGTTTGGTTAGATGCTTTTTTGACGAATGTTGATCGTACTTTTCGCAATACAAATATGTTAATGTGGCACAAAGAATTGTGGTTGATTGATCATGGTGCTTCCTATTATTTTCATCATTCGTGGGACAATTGGGAAAAAGCAGCTCTTGCACCCTTTACGCCAATTAAAGACCATGTTCTATTGAAAAATGCTACAAAACTTGAAGAAGTTGATACAGAATTTAAAGCGATTTTGAATGATGAAATCATTGATAAAATTGTCGATTTGATTCCTGATGAATGGTTAGAAACAGAAGTTACACATGCTACTCACGAAGAAATGAGAACGGTTTACAAAACATTTATCAAAACACGATTACAACATTCCGAACTTTTTATAAACGAAGCGAATAATGCCAGAAAAAATCTTATATGAGTATGCAATTCTTCGTTTGGTTCCTAAAGTTGAACGCGAAGAGTTTATCAATGTTGGAGTAATTTTATTTTCGAAAAAAGAAGATTATTTGAAAGTAAAATATTTTATTAATGATAGTAGAATCAATGCTTTTTGCCACGAATTAGATCTTGATTTTATTGACAGTAATTTGAATGCTTTGTCTAAAATTGCCGAAGGAATTCATCCCGAATCTGCTGTATCTAATTTCGAAACCCCTGAACGTTTTCGTTGGTTAACAGCTGTCAGAAGTTCGTCTATCCAAAGTTCTCGTCCGCATCCTGGTAAAACAACAAACCTTGATAAAACCTTGGATCAATTATATAAAGAACATGTTTTATAAAAGTTAAACGCTTAAAAACGAATGTTTTAAAAATATTTTCTTAAATTTGGTCATACATTAATTTTAAATTATTTATCGCCATGAGTACATTAAGAAACAAAGTTCAGCTAATTGGGAATGTTGGTAGCAATCCTGATGTTAAAACATTAGAAAACGAAAAGAAGTTTACAAAATTTAGTCTAGCAACGAACGAAAGCTACACAAATAGCAAAGGTGAGAAAGTTCAGCAAACGACGTGGCACAATTTAGTTGCTTACGGACCAATTGTAAATGTGATCGAAAAACATGTAGAAAAAGGGAAGCAACTTGCTATAGAAGGCAAATTGACTTACCGAGATTATCAAGATAAAGATGGTCAACAAAAAACGATTACAGAAATTATAATTGATGAAATTGTACTTCTTTAGCGTTTAAAATAAAAGGGAAACAGTGATGTTTCCCTTTTATTATTTTATAAGATTCCAAAATAAATTTGGAATATGAATTATCCTAACATTCGAATCGCGGTTTTTAGACCTTCAATAAATGTATCTATTTCTTCTTTTGTATTATAAACAGCGAATGAAGCTCGTACCGTTCCCGGAATATTGAAATGCTGCATAATTGGTTGTGCACAATGATGACCAGTACGAACAGCAATTCCTTTTTTATCCAAAATCATTCCGACATCAGATGAATGAACGCCGTCAAATTTTAAGTTGAAAGAAACTGCGCCAGAATGTTCTGCATCTTTTGCATAAATCTCCACTTCATCAAATTCTGATAGACGTTGAATTGTATAATCTACCAATTCTTTTTCGTAATCGTGAATCGTTTGCATTCCAATAGAATTGATAAAATCTACCGCAGCTCCAAGTCCGATAATTCCTGCAATATCTGGTGTACCAGCTTCGAATTTGAAAGGTAAACAAGCGTATGTTGAAACCTCCATTGTTACATCTTTTATCATCTCTCCTCCTCCGTGGAAAGGTGGTAATTCATTCAAAATATCTTCTTTTCCATACAAAATACCGATTCCAGTTGGACCGTACATTTTATGACCAGAAAAAACCAAGAAATCACAATCCATTGCTTGAACATCAATTGCAGTATGTGGAGCAGATTGTGCCGCATCAATCAAAACCCAAGCACCTTTTGCATGCGCTTTTTCGATAATTGTTTTGATCGGATTTACAACACCTAATGCATTTGAAACTTGATTAACACAAACTAATTTGGTTTTATCTGTCAATAAATCATCCAACTTCTCAATATCCAAAATACCTTCTGCAGTTAACGGAATATATTTTAGTTTAGCACCAGTTCGCTGACACAACAATTGCCAAGGAACGATATTAGAATGATGCTCGATTTCGGTAATAATAATTTCATCATCGGCTGATAAAACATTACGAAGTGAATTAGAAACTAAATTAATTCCTTCCGTCGTTCCACGCGTAAAAATAATTTCGTAATCGTGTTTCGCATTGATAAATTTCTGAATCTTACGACGCGATTCTTCCATCAAATCTGTTGCTTCTTGACTTAATGTATGAATTCCACGATGTACATTTGCATTGTACTTTTCGTAATATTCGTCCAAAACATCTAAAACAACTTTCGGTTTTTGAGAAGTTGCACCATTATCTAAATAAACCAATGGTTTTCCGTTGACTTCTCTATTTAAAATTGGAAATTGACTTCTTATTTGTTGAATATCTATTGACATTTTTTTAAGTTTTGAGTAATGAGTTATGAGTGATGTGTAATAAAAAAGTAAGTATTCAAAATAGTTTCAAATACTTACTTTATATTTCAAAATAAGTTCAACTTAAAACTTATTACTTATAACTCAGAACTATATTTTATAATTCGAAATCTAAACTAACTCCTAATTTTTTTGCAATTATAGAGTTAACTCGATTTGAGATTTGTGGAATTTGTACATGTCGCAAAGCGTCTGCAGCAAAGGCATACAATAACATTGCTTTCGCTTCTTTCTTTGGAATACCACGTTGTTGCATATAGAACAAAGATTCTTCTTCTAATTGTCCAACTGTACATCCGTGCGAACATTTTACATCATCAGCAAAAATCTCTAATTGAGGTTTTGTATTAATTGAAGCTCCATCAGATAATAAAACATTATTATTTTGTTGGAATGCATTCAATTTTTGCGCTTCTTTGTGAACATAGATTTTACCATTGAAAACTCCTTGCGCTTTCTCATCATAAATTCCTTTGTACAATTCGTGCGACTCACAATTCGGGAAATTATGCTCCACAAATGTATGATGATCGATATGTTGTTTTCCATCAATCACCGTAATTCCGTCCATTACAGAGTTACAATTTTCTCCATTTTGGAAGAAATTCAAATTGTTACGTACAATTTTTCCTCCAAAAGCAAACGTAAATACATTGGCACGAGAATCTCTTTCTTGATTGATGTATGTATTATCAACTAAAGAAGCATCGTTAGAATCATTTTGGAATTTGTACCAATGAATCTCAGAATTACGTCCAACATTCACCTCCGAAACAACATTTGTTAAGTTTGCTTTTTCGTCTAATGTTTGATGTCTTTCGATAATTTGAACTTGCGCATTATCTCCAACTACAACCAAATTACGTGGTTGATACATCGCTTCTTGAGAAGCTCCTGTTGAGAAATAAACAATCTGAATTGGCTTAGATAAAATTACATTATTTGGAACATAAATGTAAGCTCCATCTTTTGCAAAAGCTGTATTTAAAGCAACTAAACTTTCACCTTTTTTCGCAATTTTTCCGTAATAATTCTCAATTACAGCTTGATGAGTTGTTTTATGCATTGCGCTTGACAAGACACAAATATCAGCTTCATCATGTGTTGTATTTGACAAAAACGAAGAATATTTTCCATTAATGAATACGATTGTGTACGTATCGATATCATTAATCAAATATTTCTTGATGTCTTTGTACTCTACTGCAACTTCGTCTTCTGGGAACAATTTGTAATCCACCTTCAACAAAGGAGCAAGATTTGTATATTTCCATTCTTCGTCTTTACGTGTCGGAAAACCTTTTTGATTAAAGATTTCGATAGCTTCTTGACGTAAACCTTCGATTCCTTTATTCACTTTATTTTTTTCGTTGAACACTAAATGACGAGAAACTAAATTTTCTTTTAAATCAATCATTTTAGATATTGTATTAATGTATTATGTAAGAAGTAAAAAGTACTTTGGACTTAATACATTTTACATTTTACAAAATGTTTAGATTCCTGCTTCTTCTTTTACCCAGTCGTAACCTTTTGCTTCTAATTCTAAAGCTAATTCTTTACCACCAGATTTAATGATTTTTCCGTCTGCTAAAACGTGTACAAAATCAGGAACGATATAGTCTAATAAACGTTGGTAGTGTGTAATTACTAACACTCCATTGTTTTCATTTTTGAATTCGTTTACACCATCCGCAACAATACGTAAAGCATCAATATCTAAACCAGAATCAGTTTCGTCTAAGATCGCTAATTTTGGGTTTAACATTAACATTTGGAAAATTTCGTTACGTTTTTTCTCACCTCCAGAGAAACCTTCGTTAAGCGAACGAGATAAGAAATCTTTTTTGATTCCTAATAATTCAGCTTTTGCACGAATTTCTTTCAACATTTCAGAAGCTCCCATTTCTTCTAAACCTTGCGCTTTACGCGTTTCGTTGATAGAAGTTTTGATGAAGTTTGTTACAGAAACTCCAGGAATTTCGATTGGATATTGGAAAGACATAAAAATTCCTTTTTGTGCTCTTTCTTCTGGTGCTAATTCTAAGATTGATTCATTATCAAACTCGATATCACCATCGGTTACTTCGTAATCTTCTTTACCTGTAATAACGTTAGATAAAGTTGATTTTCCTGCACCATTAGGTCCCATAATCGCGTGAACTTCACCTGGATTAATTTGAAGGTTTAAACCTTTTAAAATTTCGCGCTCTTCGATACGAGCATGTAAGTCTTTTATATTTAATAACATAATCTAATTTGTAAATTAGTTAATGTGATAATTCTTTAATTATCTTGATTTTGATGTACTTATAATTTTATTCACAATTTTAGAAATGTTTACCAATTTATCAGATAAACTTTCTGTATTTGGATAATTTTTAGATAATTGACATAATTCTAACCAATACTTGGTTTCATCAATTTCTTTTGCTGCAATCTTAAACTTGTGAATAAAATCATTCAAGCTTTCAGCGTTTTGAGCTTCTCTAATATTTGCTCCTATTGAAGTTCCTGATTTTAATAATTGATTTGAAATAACAAATTTCTTATCCAATTCAAGTTCTTCACAATATTCTATAATTAATAGTGAAAATTCTAAAGTTAATTTTAAAATGATATTATCTTTTTCCATCATTAACTCATTAACAAATTATCACATCAACTCATTATTAATAACTATCCTACAGAACCTTCTAATGAGATTTCTAATAATTTTTTCGCTTCAACGGCAAACTCCATTGGTAATTTGTCTAATACTTCGCGGCTAAATCCGTTTACGATTAATGCAATCGCTTTTTCAGTATCGATACCACGTTGATTACAATAGAACAATTGATCTTCACCAATTTTAGAAGTTGTTGCTTCGTGTTCTAATTGAGCCGATTTATTTTCGATTTCGATGTAAGGGAAAGTATGCGCACCACACTCGTTACCCATCAACAATGAATCACATTGAGAGAAGTTACGTGCTCCTTCAGCGTTTTTCATCACTTTCACCAAACCACGGTAAGAGTTTTGAGATTTACCAGCAGAAATACCTTTCGAAATAATTGTCGATTTCGTATTCTTACCGATGTGAATCATTTTTGTTCCTGTATCCGCTTGTTGATAATTATTTGTTACCGCAATTGAGTAAAACTCACCTACCGAATTATCTCCTTTTAAGATACAAGATGGATATTTCCATGTTACCGCAGAACCTGTTTCAACTTGCGTCCACGATACTTTTGCATTTTTCTCGCAAACTGCACGTTTTGTTACAAAGTTGAAAACTCCACCTTTTCCTTTATCATCACCAGGATACCAGTTTTGTACAGTAGAATATTTGATCTCAGCATCATCCATAATGATTAACTCAACCACAGCAGCGTGTAATTGGTTTTCATCACGCATTGGCGCTGTACAACCTTCTAAATACGAAACATAAGCACCTTCGTCCGCAATTAATAAAGTACGCTCAAACTGTCCTGTTCCTGCAGAGTTGATACGGAAATACGTTGATAATTCCATTGGACAACGAACACCTTTTGGAATATAACAGAATGATCCGTCCGAGAAAACTGCCGAGTTTAAAGCTGCATAAAAGTTATCTGTTGGCGGAACTACTTTACCAATGTATTTTTTCACCAATTCTGGATGTTCTTTAATTGCTTCCGAAATTGACATAAAAATAATTCCTTTTTCTGCTAATGTTTCGCGGAAAGTTGTTTTTACTGAAACTGAATCAAAAACCACATCAATCGCAACTCCAGACAAACGTTTTTGTTCATCTAAAGAAATTCCTAATTTCTCGAAAGTTTTTAATAATTCAGGATCAACTTCGTCTAAACTTGCTAATTCTTTCTTTGGTTTTGGAGCTGCATAATACTGAATAGCCTGAAAATCTGGCTTTTCGTAAGTTACGTTTGCCCATTCTGGTTCTTCCATTTTAACCCAAGCGCGGTAAGCTTCCAAACGCCATTCCGTCATCCACTCAGGCTCCTCTTTTTTGGCTGAAATAGCACGCACGATATCTTCATTCAATCCAACTGGGAATTCTTCATATTCCATTTCAGTCGTCCAACCAAACTCATATTGCTTTTGGCTAGCAAGATCTTCACGTAGATCGTCTTCTGTATATTTTGTGTTACTCATCTTATTATTTATAAAATGTATAGGTAAAATTAAACTGTAAAGGTTGCTGTTTATCAGCTTTATTTCCTAAAAATTTGAATTCTTTTAATCGTTGATTTTGATCTAAAATCACCTCAAATTGTGGTTGATTATTTTTCGAAATCTGATATTTATTTTGAGCAATTAATTTAATTTCTGACCAAGGTCCTTCTACCAAATTAATTTTTTCTGTTTTTTGCGCAACATCTGGTGTATATTCTTTTATTTTGAATGGCACCTGAAATGTCGAATTGCTATAACAAATCTTATTAATGTCTTGACCTAATGATTTTGTAATTCTACAATCGTGCATTAATCGATCTTCGAAACCAATTTTCTGCTCCATATAGGTTTTCTTCAACATCACATCTCCTTCTAACCAAATGATATCAAAAAGTTTATTTCCGTTTTTGACATACATATTTTCTTGGTCATAAAAGAATTGATTTGTTTTTACTTCACTTCCTTTTCTTGCTATTGTTTCGGCAGAAATTACACCATCTTTGTACGTATAACTTACTTTAGTTGGTGTTGCAACCTCATCTGTCAATTCAAAATCAAGAAGATTTCCTGTCGCATCATAATTTGCTTTGTACGCAACTTTTTTGTTTGATGCATTGGTAATGGTGATTGTTTTGATTTTTGATTCGTCTAAATCCAACGCTTTTATAAAAGGTTTTACATTAAACAAACCGAAAAATAGTTGTTCTGAATAAGCTTTATTCAATTTTTTTGAAGATTCGGTTGGTTGAAAAACCATCAAATCTTTTTCTACAATTGTATTTTGTCCAAAAGCAACAAAACCAATCAAAAACGTAACGAATAAAGCTATTTTTTTCATCTTAAACAGCAAAACTTTCTCCACAACCGCACGTGCGCGATGCATTTGGATTATTGAATACGAAACCTTTTCCATTCAATCCTCCTGAATATTCTAATGTCATTCCAACAAGGTATAAAAATGATTTTTTGTCAACCAAAATTCTTACGCCATTGTCGTCAAACAATTTGTCATCTGCACTTTGTTCTTTCGTAAACTCTAAATTATAGTTTAAACCTGAACATCCTCCACTCGTAACTCCTACACGAACAAAAGATTCTTCGATAGAAGTTCCTTCTTCTTGTAAAAGTGATATTATTTTATTTTTTGCTGATTCTGAAACCTTAATCATTTGATTCTAATTTTATATTGCAAAGATACTTATTTAAAATGACTTCAAATAATGAACGATATAAATATTAACAATCGCTTAAGTTATATTATTTATCGCCAACTTACAATTTGATCAAATTACTTCAATCCCAATTTGTTTCGCGTACGTTTCAATACTTTTTGTGCAACATCTCTTGCTTTCAATGCACCATTTTCTAAAAATGCATCCAAAGTCACTTTATCATTCATCAACTCATCAAATTTAGTACGCGCATCAGCATATTTCTCTAAAATTAATTCGTATAAAGTCTGTTTTGCATGACCATATCCGTAACCTCCATTCAAATAATTTTGACGCATTTCCTCTACTTGTTCTGGCGTTGCCAATAATTTGTATAAAGCAAAAACATTGTCTGTATCTGGATTTTTAGGATCTTCTAATGGAGTTGAATCCGTTTCAATCGACATTACTTGCTTGCGCAATTGTTTCTCTGGTAAGAAAATATTGATAAAATTATTTCTTGATTTAGACATTTTGTTTCCATCAGTTCCTGGAATCAACATAATATTTTCATCAATTGCAGCTTGTGGTAAAACAAAAGTTTCTCCCATTTGGTGATTGAATTTTTCGGCAACACTACGTGTAATTTCTAAATGTTGCAATTGATCTTTCCCAACAGGTACAACTTCAGCATCATACAATAAAATATCCGCAGCCATCAAAATTGGATACGTAAATAATCCTGCATTTACATCTGCTAAATAATCTGCTTTATCTTTGAAAGAATGCGCTAAAGTAAGACGTTGAAATGGAAAGAAGTTCAATAAATACCATGTTAATTCTGTTGTTTCAGTCACATCAGATTGACGGTAAAAAACTACTTTCGAAGGATCTAAACCTAATGCCAGCCAAGTTGCAGCCACTTCGTACGTATTTTGTTTTAACACTTCCGCATCTTTAATTTGCGTTAAAGCGTGTAAATCAGCAATAAAAATGAAAGAGTCATTTCCTTCTTTCTCCGTTAATTCGATTGCTGGAGAAATTGCTCCTAAAATATTTCCTAAGTGCGGAGTTCCAGTAGCTTGAACTCCTGTAAGTATTCTTGGCATTTGTTTTAAAATTTAAGAAGCAAAGATAAACTTAATCAACGAAATGCACCAATTGTAACGAGAAGTTTATTTGAATTAATTGACAAGAATGACGAAAAACATATGGATGCACTAAAAAAGCTTTCCAATTTGTCGAAATGGCCAAGAAATTGTGCGACTTAATTTTCTTAAAATAGTTGGAGATTTATAATAACTTACAACTGCAGCACCTAAAACAATATCTCCTGTTTCAGTTTTTATATTCTGACATATAGAAGAATTTGTAAAAGTGAATTCTTTAATTCCATAGCTATCATATTCTAAAGTATAAAAATCTTGATTAATCGGAACCTTTATTTTAAACTCACCATTTTCATTTGTATATACAATATTTTTCGAATTTTTAAGATTTACTGGAATATCATATTCTGGAAAACCATTACCATCATTAATAATTCCTTGCACTACAATCGAATCATTTTCTGTTTGTGCTTTTGTGATAGTTGAAAAGCTTAAAAATCCAACTAAAGAAGAAAGTTGTAACCATCTTTTGGATTGATTAGAAATAGATTTTGAAGCTTCGTATGAATTAAATTGTTCTAAATTTCTGGTTTTAATTTTTACACAAGCGGTAGGATTATCATTCAGAAAAGTTTTTAATTCTTTGAACGAATAATGGTCCAAATTGTGAACACATTTAGAACAAACATCACAAAACTTTTGTTGTGACTCCGCATCCTTCATTTCGTTCCAATTCTGATTGCATTTTTTATCAATTTGTAGCTGCATAAAAATCTACTTTTCAATAAAATTAAACTTTTTTCGAAAATTTTTCAAACCTCAACCAACCTTTTTGCAAAAAGATGAATCTATAAAGAAAAAAGATTCATTAACCTTAAATTATATTGATATGAGTAACAAAGCTTTTTTAGACATTCTTTTCGAAAACCGAAACAAAGAATATGGTGCGTACCAACTAAGACAAGTTGCAAACCACGATTTGATGAAATCTCTTTTTGTTGGGATTGGTATTGTTGCATTAATTACTGGTGGAACTATTTATGCAAATAATAAAACAATGAATAATGAAATAACAAAAAAAGATGATGGTGTAATTGTTATTTTAGATAATGTGACTCCTCCTGATAAAAAAATAGAAGAAGTAACTCCTCCAAAAGAAGATCCACCGATGGAAGAAAAAACAATTCAATTAAAAACAGATCAGGCGAAACATATTATTCCAACTCCAACAGAAAGTCCAAAAGTTGAAGAAACTATAAAATCTGTTGACGAACTAAAAGGAAAAGATTTAGGCGTTTTTAATAGAAATGGTGATAAATCTAATGGACAAGTTGGTGGTGGAGAAGTAAGTGACGAAGGAAATAAAGTAGGTAAACAAAATACGGACATTCCAGAAGGTCCAAAAACTCCAGAACCTAAAAAACCTGATGTTGCAATTTCAGCGAAAAATGCTGCAGTAATGGCAATTTATCCTGGTTGTGAAAGTGAGAGCAAAAAAGGAAATGCAGCTTTAACAAAATGTATGAGTGATAAAATCTCGAAAGAGTTAGGTGGAGAATTAAGTGATTTTGCCGAAACTGCTTCTCGAAATAATATTGGTTCAGCGGTTGCAAAAATGCAATTTATTGTAAACAAAAATGGAGAAATTTCACAAGTAAAACCGTTAAGTGGAAGTAATCAAGATTTAGGCAAAGAAGCTAAATCTGCGTTGGAGCGTATCAATAAACAAATTCTAAGAAAAGGTAAAAAAATAACGCCTGCAAAATTAGAAGATGGTTCGGATGCAAATTTAATCTTTTCAATTCCTGTTAGATTTCAAACAAACGAATAATTAATAATACTTTTCTTTCTGAAACCATTGCATTCATTTTTTTGAGTGTGATGGTTTCTATTGTTTAAGAAATTGAATATCTATTCAGAAAAAGTTCTTTTAAATGTATATTTGTCGCATAAAATTTAAGTTTTAAGTCAATCTTAACACAATAAAATTGTAACTTCGTTGCGAATTATGAATAAGAATATTGTTTACGGATTGATTGGTTTCGGTTATTTTTTGATCGGAATTTTTACTTGGAAATATCAGTTTTTCATCATCAAATTAGATGAAATAAAAGCGATGTTATTGGGTATTTTATTTATTGTTTATGGCGCTTTTCGTGTTTATCGCGGTATAAAATCTTATAAAAATGATCAAAAAAATTAGTTTACTTTCACTTTCGGCCTTTCTTATTTTTTCCACTTTTAGTTGTAAAGACAAAGAAAAACAGACAAAAGCTGAACAAAAAACTGCTGTAAAACGCGCTTTACACGAATACGGAGATTTGGCAATGACGGTAGATCCAAGCTTTAAGAATTTGGCGCAATCGTTAGCAAATATGTATATGGTTGATTATCCAGATGTAAAAATTACGATTAACGAAGAGATTGAAGAAAAAGCTATCAAAGATTTTTATGAAGGGAAGATTCCTATTTTGATGGTAAGTAAGCCTTTAACAAAAGCTCAACAACAACATTTATTCAATAAAACAACAACAAAATATATTTCTTCTGTAATTGCATTAGACGCAACAGTTTTTATTACCTCTGTTGATAATTCAATCAACTCTATCTCGATGAATGATATTAAGGATAATTTGTATAAAAATGATCCGAAAATAACATTTGTTTACGATCATCCAAACTCTGCCAATTACAATACAATAAATGATAAATTAAAATTATCTGTAGAAAATGGCGCAAAAGTAACAGCTATGGGCGATGCAGAAAAAGTGATTGATTTTGTACAAAAAGATAAAACTGCAATCGGAATTATTGGATTGAATATTTTAAGTGATAAAGGAAATCCGAAAGTTGAAGAATATCTTAAAAAGGTAAAAATATTATCAATTGCAGATGATAAAGGAAATTTAGCATTGCCAACTATTCCGAATTTGAAATATGGTGTTTATCCTTTTTATCGTCAAATTTATATTTTGAAAAATGAAGTTGGTTTCGGAATTGGAGCTGGTTTCACAAGGTTTGCAGGTTCGCAACGTGGACAAAAAATTGTAACACGCGAAAGTCTTCAACCTTATTATATTTATAAACGTGAAGTTCAAATTAATAATCTAGAACAACCCTTACAATAAAAACAGAAAACCTTCCGAAATGGAAGGTTTTTTTTGGTTATTTTCTATTATCTATCTCTTTTCTTAATTCTATTATATGTTTGAAATTAGACAGATCTTCTTCATTCAAACTATACCATTCAATCCAATCTATACGCATTGTTGTGTCATATTCTCCTAACAAAGCATCAAGTAAAATATAAATTGTATTTTGCATTTGTCCACTACCATCAAAATTCTTGATGTATAAATCTATTCCATATAAACCTTCATTTATAGACGATTTATAATACAAATCATCATAAGATATTTCATAATCATTGTAACGAATCCCTAAATTATCATTACCAATTCTTTGGCGAAAAGCAATAATATTCCAATTTTTGAATTTCGGAGATTGTTTAACTAGTTTTTCAACTGATACAAAACTCTCTTTTAAACCATCAGCCGAAATCGTAAATTCTCTTTTCCCATTTTCTAATATTGGACTTGAATTAAAAGCTAAATTTGAATCAACCTTTACTAATTCATTTCTAATCTTATCATACAATTCTAATTGTAATTCTTTGCTATCTATATTATCATAAATGTATTTTTCATTTTTTTTAAACCAATTCCAAAAATTAGTTTCTGGACTTGACTTACAAAAACTAAAAGATGAACAACCAACAATAAATAGGACTAAAAGTAAAATTTTATTCATTATTCATAATATTAATCAAATCTTGCTCCCCAAGGGTTTTGCAAATCGAAACCTAAACTAAATAACATTCCGTTCTTGCGACCATCAACTTGATAATCTGATAAACCAATATCGTAGGAAATTCCAGCTTTTAAAGAACCAACTTTAAACTTTAGGATTGGTGAAACAAACAACGGATTGCTATTTTTAGAATCCATTCCTTGCTTGTACCCTACTCCAATATCAACGCCTTGATTATTGTCTCCAAAACCAATATGCGACATCAAGTTTATATCCAAATGACGCTCCGAATTCGAGTTCAAATTATACACCAAAGAAGGTTCTAACGCAATTCCTTCGGAAACGTTCCATTTATATCCAACATTGAAATAATACCACGTTGGCAAAGGCTCTACATTGTTCACATAATACACATTTTGGCTTAACGGAATATCCAAAACCGACACTCCAGCGGAGAAACCAGCATATTTGAAAGATAATCCCAAATTCGCAAAATATGTAGAATATTTATCTTCTTGTAAAGCAGGGTCATTCGGATCTTCTGCGATAATTTTTGAATAATCAAAACGTTGCGAAACATTAGAAGCACCAACACCGAAAGAGAAAACATTGATTTCATCTCCATCATAACTTCTATCATCAATAGGAATGTGATATGCTGCATTAATTCCGAAACCAGTCATTTTAACTGCCCCATTTCTATCGTTGAAAAATTGCATTCCCAACGCCAAACGATCTACAATAATTCCGTGAGCACTTACCGTTTGTGTACTTGGACTTTCAGGTAAATCGTCCCACTGATTGCGATGCGTTCCTGTTATAGAAATCACATTCGGGTCTTGTCCTGCGTACGAAGGATTAATTAACATTTTATCACTCACCAAATAGTGATTATAAAACGGTAACCCTTGTTGTGCTTCTACTTTATAAAGTGAGAATAGAGTTAATATGAATAGTGTTATTTTTTTCATAAATATGTTTCAATCAATTAATTGATTTTTCGTTTAACTAATATACTACCAGAATATAAAACTTGCAAATCATCTGATTGCTTCGAGAATTCTAACAAATACCAATATGTCCCATCTGCAACAGGTTTACCATTTAGCGTTCCGTCCCATTTTATAATATCTGTTCCTTCTTGTGTCAATATCTGTTTTCCGTAACGGTCAAAAATAATCAATTTGTACGAATTTGATGTATCGGTAACTTTACCATCTTTTGTCATTGGTTGCCAAATATCATTAAAACCATCATTATTTGGTGTTACAACATTTGGTAAAGCAAGGTAAATAACATTTTTACGCTCCGAAACTCCACAATTATTCAATCTTACTCTTACTGTAAAATTATTATTTTTGATATTATCTGGAATAATTAATTCATTCTTTGTTTGCCAATCTACAATTACTTTTCCATCAGAATCAAACAACGCATATTCTAACTTTCCATTTCCTTTTGCAGAAACAATTATACTTTTTTCGTTGATTGTAATTTTATCAATTGTAGGCAATACTGAAAGAGAAACAACTAACGTTTTAACAATAGAACAACCCGATAATTTATCTTCAATTGTAATTTTATAATTACCTGCATCAAGCTCAAAAATATATGTTCCTAAAATTCTAGTTCCATCTTCTTTTTCTACCTCATAATAATACTTATCGTAATCTGTTTGAGTTGTAAAATCTAACTTATATTTTTCTCCTGTACACAATGGATCTGGATTTTCAACCTCGATATTAGGTAAAGAATTTTTCTTGTAGTTTAATTTTAAGGTAATCACACCACAATAGTCCAAATTATAAAAATCAACATCTACTGAACCTTGATTAGAATTAAATTGATCAAAAATTTGATCTTTTGTTTTAGAACTTGTTAAAGAATAATTAGTTTGAATGTAATCTAAAATTGCTTGAATTTGAGTTTTCGCATCATCGTTTTCACCTTCACAAAAAACAATTGGATTCGCTTTTGTATAACTTTCTAATGAAGGAACATCAACAATTAAATCTTGTTTTTTATTGACCGTTAATTCTACAGCTGTTAAACAAATCTCTCTTAATGTATTTTTAAATTCAATTGGAATATTCAAAGAAGTATTTCCTCCAAAATTCAATATTCTTTGGATAGAATTTCCTTGAATATATTCTGTTCCATCAATAAATATTTTGTAATCAAAAACATTTAGTCCGAAATTATTTTTTAATAAATCATCATCAATTGTTAATGTTTCTCCTTCGCAAAACACACCTGAAAATGTTGCAGATACAACATTTGGTTGATTAACTGTTTTTACAATTAAATACATATCTTCTGAAAAACAGCTTTCACCAACTTTTTTTATTTTAAAACTTAATGTTTGATTAGAATTTGCATTAACATTAACTGGTAAAAATGGTGTTCCATCTAAATTAAAAATATCAAAATCTGTAATGTTTGAAATTCCAAATTTATCTTTAATATGTTCTTTTATTTCATCTATATCAAAAGTATAATTTTGTGTCACACCTAAACAAACAGGATTGAATAAAACTTCAAAAGGTTTTGTAGGAATAGAAGAATCATTTAACGTAATTTTCAACGGAGCTGTAGATTCACAAAAACCAGCTTTATTTCCTGTAATTGATAAATTAAAACTTGTTTGTGTTCTATTGTTGTAAATCTCATTATACAAATTTTGAAGTTGTGATTCAATATAACTTGTACCATTATAAACCAAATTTATAGTAACTAAATTATCATTCTTTTTTACATTATTGATGATTAATTCAAATTCAGAAAAAGAAAAATCACTTCGGCAAAAAGTTAAAGTCAAATTATCCAAATCTACATTTGTTTTTTTTCTTAACTGTAAACTCTACAATATTACTTGTACAAGATGCATCAGAACGATCTTCAATCTGAACATTAAACTTAGCTTCATTCCCAATAAAATTATAAGGTGTTGTTGGCATATTCACTAAACGATAAATAGTTGAGTCAACTCCTAAAGCAGTTAAAATTTCAGCTTCTGATAAAATTTCAGTATTACAAACTTCTGCAAATTTTCCAGAAGGTAAAATAGGATTTGAGTTAATTAGCTTAAATTCAACTTCTCTTGAAAATAAATCTATAGAACAGAACTCAGCACCAATATATTTTAATTTGATTCTATAATTATTAGAATTATTTAAAGGAATATTTCCATTAACAATTGCGTCATCAACATATACTTCATAATCTGCATATTTAGAGGAATTAATAGATGGAGATATTCTACTAATTAAATCCTCTTTTAAAAAAGTTATTGACGTAGCACAATATTGTTCTGTTTTGTTTTGAACTGTATAAATCAACTCTGGAATAAATTTGAATTTTATAGATTTATAGATATAAACTAATTTATTAGAATTATCATAAACTCTGGCATACAAAATTTGTTCTATTCCGTTAATATAGCTGATATTATCATTTGTAGATGTATTATCTGGTTTATAAAATTCTATATTCCCAACATTTATACTTGGGTCTGAAACTCTAATATCATTTATAATTTTGGTCTTCACATCTGATAATAAATAATCATCTGTATAACAATGGTTATCAAAAACAAGATTATCTACTGTTTTAGCTCCACTAATTGTTAACTCTAAAATTGGATTATCTGTACCATAAATTGCTATTACAATAATTTCTCCTTCTTTTAACTTACTTCCATTTTCAAAAGCACTTACAAAACCATCTGTAGAATTTGATATACAATCATTTAATTTACCACCCTTTAAACCCTTCTCTTTTGTTATGTTACTATAAACAGCTCTAATTGGATTTATAGTTGTATATTCATTAGAACTTGAACCTGTTCTTACAAAAATATCATTAGGATTCGAATTTTTCGAAAGTCTCCATAACATAAAATGGAATTTATCAATATTTCCTTTCAATGTAAATTCAAAATCCATATCATTCGGTGCTACGTAATAATAAAAATTATAATAGCCAGTTGTATGGAACTCACAATTCATTAAACGTGGAACAAAAGAATTTACACTTTCGTTAGGTAATGTTATTCCAGAAGTTACTATATCATTAATTTTATTTATTAAAGGATGTGTAATCTTCCCTAAAAA